>CAKMMH010000063.1 GCA_927798255.1 uncultured bacterium
TTATTGTTATTGAAAATTTAATTAGCTTTGTTTGACTGTTTAATTTTGCTTTTTTGTTTAATTAATTAATTGATGAAGTTTTTATCAAGCTAGATTAAACAATCAAACGAATATGTTGATATATGTATATAAGAAATAATTTTTTTCTTATATATGTGTGGAGTACTTGGGATTATTTATCTATCAAAAAAGTGATTTATATTATTTTAATACTTAAAACTAATATAAATATTCTATGTTTCAATTTGTATGATATTTGTAGCTCAAGTTTTTTAAATTAGTGTAATTTATAGTTAGAATTATTTATATAAATATAAAACCTTTATGTTTATGTAAAATTTCAAAAGGAGTATTTTAAGTGGCAGACGCACGCACGAAAAAGAAAAAAGTTAAAAAGAATGTTCCTGTAGGAATAGTTCATATTCAAGCTACGTTTAACAATACGCTTGTTACCGTAACGGATCCAAGCGGAGATGTTATTGCTTGGTCAAGTTCAGGATGTAATGGATTTAAAAACTCTAGAAAATCAACTCCATTTGCTGCTCAAGTTACAGCAGAGCAAGCTGTTAAGAAAGCTAAAGAAATGGGAGTTAGAACAGTCAGTATTTTGATTAAAGGACCAGGGGCTGGTAGAGAATCTGCTCTAAGAGCTATTTCAGGATGCGGAGTAACAGTTACATCAATTAAAGACATAACTCCGGTTCCTCATAATGGATGTAGGGCTCGTAAGAGTAGACGTGTATAGTTTTAGTTTTCTTTAAAGTAAAGGTGTATTATAAATGGCAAGATATACAGATGCAAAATGTAAGTTATGTAGAAGGGAAGGCGAAAAACTTTTTCTTAAGGGAGAACGTTGTTACACAAATAAGTGTTCTCTAGAAAGAAGAGATGGTGTTCCTGGACAACATGGAAAAAGAAGGCAGTCTTTTTCTGAATATAAACTTCAGTTAAGGGCTAAACAAAAAGTACGTAGAATTTATGGCGTATTAGAGAAACAGTTTAGAAAATATTATCAAAGAGCTGCAAGTGCAAAAGGTGTTACAGGTACTGAAATGCTTATTGCTCTTGAAAGACGTTTAGATAATATTGTATATAAAATGGGATTTGGTTTATCAAGAGCTCATGCTAGACAACTAGTAAGCCATGGTCTTATTTTAGTTAATGGAAAAAAGGTAAATATCCCATCATATCAGATTTCTGTAGGGGACACTATTGAAGTTTTACCTAAGAGTAAGCAAAAAGCAGATATTCAATCAGCTATGTCATTTGCACAAAGCCGTGTCATTCCTGATTGGTTATCATTAGATAAGGATAACGTTAAAGGTGTTGTTAATGCTTTACCTGTACGTGAAAACTTATCTCCAACTATAAATGAACAACTTATTGTTGAATTGTATTCACGATAATTTTAACTACTATTTAAAAAGAGGGTGTTAATGAAACGTGTAAATCTTATGGATTTGATTACTCCTAAAAGAGTAGAAGTTACTAATGAGACAGGCGATAAACAATTCGGAAAGTTTGTTGCTGAACCATTAGAAAGAGGATTTGGAATAACATTAGGAAATGCTTTAAGACGTGTTATGTTATCAACTTTAGAAGGCGCTGCTATTACGTCAGTAAAGATTGATGGTGTAAGTCATGAATTTTCAACAATTCCTGGTGTCGTTGAGGACGTAACTGAGGTTATTTTGAATCTTAAAGAAGTTGTTTTAACAATAGATGGTAAAAGCGAAGGGCAATTATCATTAGATGTTCAAGGACCTTGTGATTTAGTTGCCGGAATGTTCGGTGGTGATCCCGCTGTTACGATTATCAACCCAGAGCTTAAAATAGCAACTCTTGGTGAAGGTGCTCATGTAAAAATGGATATTTCAGTAAAAACAGGTCGTGGTTATGTATCTTCTGAAAATAATGAAGTGGAAGGCGCACCAGTTGGAACTATTTTTATAGATTCTATTTTCTCACCTGTAAGAAAAGTTAATACTGTAGTAACTAATGCTCGTGTTGGTCAAAGAACTGACTATGATAAATTAACATTAGAAGTTTGGACTGATGGTAGCATTGATCCAAGGTGTGCGGTAGCAGAAGCTTCACATATCTTAGTTGAACAATTAAATATTTTTGTTGGTGAAAACTTAATAGTTCAAGAAAAGAAAGAAGTTGTTGAAACACCTAAGACTAAGTTTGATGAGAACTTATTTAAGAGAATCGATGAAATTGAGCTTAGTGTTAGAAGTGCAAACTGCTTAGAGAATGCTGATATTAAATATATTGGTGAGCTTGTTACTCGTACAGAGAATGAGATGCTAAGAACTAAGAACTTCGGTAGAAAGTCTTTAAATGAAATTAAGGAAGTTCTATCAGAGATGGGATTAAAGTTGGATATGAAGATTGATGGATTCCCTTCAAGAGAGGAATTAAACAATATGAGAAATCCAAATGCACAATAAATGAATTAAATTAAGGTGTAGGTAAGTAAAATGCGACATTTAAATGCAAGAAGAAAATTTAATAGAACTCCAGCTCACAGACGTGCTTTGTTTAGAAATTTAGCAACAGCACTTCTAAAACACGGCAAAATCGAAACTACTTTAGAAAAAGCTAAAGATTTACGTGGTGTTGTTGAGCGTATAATTACTATGGCAAAAGTGGATAATTTACATAACAAAAGACAAGCTTTTAGTTATTTAGAAGAAAAAGAAGTTGTTCGTAAATTATTTTCTGAAATCGCTCCAAAATACAAAGAGCGTCCTGGTGGTTATACTCGTGTTACTAAAACTAACGTAAGATCAGGTGACGCTGCTGAGATGGCGTATATTGAGTTAGTATAAGATATAGAAAGTTTTATCTTTAAAATAAGAAATATCTTTTAAAAGGATATTCTTATTTTAAAGTAAGCTTTTAGGTACGATGAAATATATTTTATAGTTTTAATTTTGGTATTTTAATGCTAGAAGAATTATTTAAGCTGTTAAATGAAGCTAGAAATGAAGATGATGAAGAAAGAAAGTTGTCTTTGTTTGAAGAGTATTCTGGCAAGTTAGATTCATTCTTAAATAATTCAGAAAGTGTTGCTAAAGTTAGTAAGTCAGACCTAGAAAGGTTAAATTCTCTTCACACACAAGTTCAAAAAGAAGTAAAGTCAATTTTTTCAGATTTTAAAAAAAGCATAAAAAGTTTTCAAAAAGTTAATAAAGGTATTAAAGCATATATTGGTATGCCAAAAAGCGTGACTACACGTAATACTAAAAAAGGGTAAGATTTATGTTTAAAAATTTTATTAAAATTATTATTTCAAGTTTAGTTTTTGTTTTTGTAGGTTGTGGTTATACTTTTATAGGAAGTGGTTCTTCTCTACCTCCAAATGTGAAATCTGTTTATATTCCTTTTGTCACTAATTTAAGTTCTGAAACGTATATTACACCATTAATTACAGAAGCTTTAAGAGAAGAGTTTGAAAAGTATGGTGTATTAAAAGTTGTTGATTCAACAGAAAATTATGATTCTATTTTAAATGTTACAATTCTTTCAGTAGGCGAAGAATCAAGGACAGTTACTGCAAATACAGAATCAGAACTTCAAGGGGATTTGATTTTAAATTTACAAGTAGAGCTTACAAGACGAGATGGTACTATTTTGTGGGCAAATCCTCATATGTCGATGTCACGTTCTTATGCTGCAGATTTAAGTACAGTTGTTACGGGATCATCTAGCTTTGCACAAAGTGGTATGAGTGCTTCTGATCTTCAACATTTAGGAAATAATGAAGTTTCTCGTTCACAACAGCGTATTACTATGGAAAATTTAATTGAAGAAACTTCAAAGAAAATTTATATGCAAGCGGTAGCGCCAAGCTTTTAATAATTTTTTAATTTTCATGAATAAAAAAAAATCAAAAGATTCTTTATTAGTAGATATTTTACTAAAAAGGGGACTTGCAGATTCACGCTTAAGGGCAGAGTCTATGATAAGCTCAGGTGAAGTGTATGTTAATGGTGAAGCTATAAGTAGCATAAACGCCGCATTAAAAGATGAAAATTTATTGATAGAAATTTTCCCCAAACTTTTTGTAAGTCGCGCTGGTTATAAACTTAAAAAAGCACTTGATGAATTTAAAATTAATTTAAAAGATAAAATTTGTATTGATGCTGGTTCATCTACAGGAGGATTTACTGATTGTATGCTTCAATATGGGGCAAAAAAAATTTTCGCAGTAGATAGTGCATATAATGAACTTGATTGGAAATTAAGAAATGATAATCGTGTTGAAGTACATGAAAGAACGAGAATATCAGATTTAGTATTAGCTGAAAAAGTAGATTTTATTTCAGTTGATTTATCTTTAATATCAATTAAAAAAGTTCTAAAAGATATTATTTCACACCTAAAACCATCGGGCGAAATGGTGATTTTAATTAAACCTCAATACGAAATAGAAACCAATAAACTTCCTCAAGGTGGTATTATAACTGATAGTAAAACTCATGAAGAAATATTAAATGATTTACAAAGTTTTTTTGAGTCGTTAAATTTAGAAGTTTTAGGAATTACCACATCACCTATTAGGGGGATGTATGGTAATGTCGAATTCCTCTCTTATATGAAAAAATAAACGATCCACTCGATACTGCGTCGTTGTTTGAGGGAGACGCCGTCCTCGCTGTACTGATAGTACACCTGCGGGGGCGTCCCCTCAAACGCCTAGCATTATCGATGCCTCGTTTATTTTTTATAGAATATACCTTTTCCGCGCCTCAGCGATTTTTATGGTTCGAAGATATGTTTCTTAATTTTGGCGATGCATCGAAAAAATATCCCTTGCGGGATATTTTTTAAATTGTATTTTGAAATCAATAACCTGAAATAGTATCTTGCGTTCAGTAATATGTTTTATTGGTATTCCTAAGCTCGGTACGGATGGACTATTTAACCACAGTCAATATGGTAGATAAAAAAAGGGCAACAAGCATTTTTTTCTTGTTGCCCCCACAAAGCAAAAACACAGGATAAATATGTAACTATATAGCGTACTAAAAATTTTCCGCATCAAGATTATCATGTGAATGGCAAAACCAAATAAGCCAAAAAAGTTTTTAACCTTTTTACAACCTACCTTAATAAGCTATGGCCTTGTCCATGAACCTTCAAAAAAGACTACCGCCTTTTTCTAATAACGGTTAAACATCATCAAAGCTTCAAAACACGCTCTCTTTTCTATGAAACGCCTAAAAATAGCGGCGACTACGCACAGAAAAAACTTAGCGGTTCCTACTAATTAGCGGGCCCTAGGATAATCTTTCATATCAACTTTAGTGCCACATGCTAAACATAACCTTCCATCCACCCTGTAAATTACTTATCGATTAAAAAGAAAAAAAACTTAATATTTTAAAAGTATTTTTTTTTGAAAAATATTAATAAGTTAAAAGTGTATATTTAAAAATTTATTTTCTAATAAAAAATTTGCTTAAGATTTATATATTTTATATCATGTGGTTAATATTTTAATCAGTCTAATAAACCTATACTAGCTGAAAGGAGTTTAAAATGGCTGATACTGATAAGGTTTGTGATAATCGATGTGAGTTTCTCAAATTTCCTCGATCTTTCAAGCATAAGTTTGCGATGAAAAAAGTTGGAATTGTGATTATCAATAATTACTCCTATTACAGGGATAAAGGGATCTTGTTTAAAGAGGATGACCAATGGAAGTTGAAAACTTCGAAGGCTGTTCTCGATTTCGATCCTCTGACGTCTTTGCTCGTTCACACTGAAGGAGATGTGGACGATGCATACGTCATCGATGCTGACGTCTTCGAATCCACATACGAGCCGATTCCTGGGCAACCTGGTTTTTACCGTAAAAAGGTCCAAACAGAGGTTTTTATTGTAAACCGGGGGATCGCAGTCTTTGTGAAAAGCTTCGGGGATGAAAATCCGCGGCTCGCCCAAGCTGGTGATGTTGTCGGAGTTGACCCTAAGGGAGGGGTCTATATCATCGATAATTTCCGCAAAACTTATGAGTTCATCGATTAGTCTTTTGCGGGGTGCAAAAAACCCCAATATGGTTTAGCTTGATATAAGAGAGCTGGGTTATCAAGTGATGCCCGGTTCTCTTTTTTTAATTTTTCTTTGTTTTTCTTAGTAATTAAAAGCTGTTAATAAGATCTATAATCACAATTGTTACTGTCTAGAATAGAAATCAGTTCAAATAATCTTGTCTTTTGTCATTTTATAAAAAAGTAATATTTTGTTAGATTAAAACATTCTTAAAAACTTGCCAATTTTTCCTCTAAATCCCTTTACTTTTACTAAAATAAAAGGTAAAAAATTATATTGAATTTTTTTAAAAAAATTTAAAAAAGAGAATTCTATTCTTTATTAAGTGATGCCTAATTTTCTTTTTTATTAGGTATTTTAATGAGTTGTCTATAAAAAATAGATTAGTTTTAAGCTTAAAATTTTTTAGTATATATATTTTGTATTTTTACAAAGTTAGTATATACTATAAATTCCGCGTTGCTTTGATATGCTACGCGCAATTAATATTTTTATTGGAGTAATTTTAAAGTGGCTGATTTTGTTTTAAAATTAGAAGATAGATCTAAGTTTGGTTCATCAAATGCAAATCGTTATAGAAAACAATCTTTGATTCCAGTTTGTGTTTCATTTAAAGGCGAAGAAAGTGTATCTGCATTAGTTGATTACGATAGCTTTTTGCATACTGCAGAAAAAGCAAAGACTTCACAGGTTTTTACTTTTGAAAGCGAGAATAAAAGATTAAATGGTGTAAAAGCAGTAGTTAAAAATATTCAAAAAGAATATTTAAAAGATAAAGTTTTACACGTTGATTTCCAAGCTCTAAAAGCAGGTGAGCATGTTACAGTTAGAGTTCCTTTACACATTGTTGGAACAGCACCTGGCGTAAAAGTACAAGGTGGTATTTTAACTCCTGGAGCTAGAGATGTTAAACTTCGCGTACTTGATGAAGCAATTCCTGAAACGCTAGATGTAGATGTAAGTTCACTTCATATTGGTGAGAGTGTGCTTGCGGGCGATCTTCCGCTTCCAGAAGGTGCTAAGCTTTTAAGTAGCGCAAGAGAATCGCTTGCTGCAGTTATTGAGTCAAGAGCTAGTAGGCTTGCTGAACAAGTTGCTCAAGCTGATGCAAAAAGTGCAGGAAAAGCTGCGGCTAAAGGTAAAAAATAATTTATCCTTATAAATACCATTTAAGATGATAAATCCGTTTGTAATTGTTGGCTTAGGGAATATAGGAAGAGAGTACGACAATACAAGGCATAACGTTGGCTTTTATGTTCTTGATTTGTTGGCATCTCTTTTTGAAATAACTCAAAGTACTGTTAAATTTAATGGTGAAATACAAACAGTATCTTATAATCTTAGCGGATGCAATCTTAAGGGATATTTAATTAAGCCTCATACATTTATGAACCTTAGTGGTGAATGTGTGAGGCCGTTTATTGATTATTATAAGATTCCTGTTTCAAATGTGCTTATTATTCATGATGACGTTGACCTTAAAAATGGTCAAATGAAATTTAAGTGTGGTGGAGGAGACGCGGGGCATAATGGCTTAAAATCGCTAACTAGTCATTTAAACACTAATAAATACTACAGATTAAGAATTGGTGTCGATAGGCCTCAAAATAAGTCTTATGATATGATAAATTGGGTGCTTGGAAGGCTTACAAATAGCGAAAAAGAGCTAATTGAAAAGCAAGCAGCGCTGATTAAAAAGCATTTTGATTTATTTTTGTCTGGAAATATTGCTAGATTTCAAGAGAGAATAAACACAAAATAATATATTTTTTTGATATTTTTACTCAAAAATATAAGTTTTTTTATTGGTAATCTTGAATTTTTCTTCTAATGTATATAAATTATACTTTGTTTAATTTTATAGAAAAAATCAAGCTTTTATAAAGTTTAAAACTTTGTAAATTTTTTAATTTAATGTTTAGGTAAACAAGTTATGAGAAAGTATGAATCAATAGTCGTATTTAGTCCTGAATTAAATAAAGGGCAATTATCTGAGCAGATTTCTAAAGTAAAAGAAATCTTAACTAACGCAGGTGGAGTGCAAGGAGACATATATGTCGAAGAATGGGGCAAAAGAAAAATTGCCTATACTGTAAAGAAACAAACCATGGGATATTATGTTTGTTTTTATTATGAATCAAACAACACTAAGATAAATGAGGACTTAAATTATAATTTAAGAATAAATGATTCAATCTTAAAATTCCAAACTCATTTTGTAAGTGATAAGCCTGCTAAGTATAGAGGAAATATGGTGTTTGTGAATTTGGCAAAATCAAATGAAATGATTGCACCAGATGTTGAAGGATTGAATATCCCTGATTTAAATGTTAATGAGTAATCTTTTTTAAGTTTTAATCAGAAGTAAAATTTTTAATTATTTAAATAAACGGAGCTTAGTAGAAATGGAAGTTATATTGAGAGAAGATTATCCTTCACTAGGATTCACTGGTGACACAGTTAGAGTAAAACCTGGATATGCAAGAAATTTTTTAATCCCTCGTGGTTTAGCAGTCGTTGCAAATACAAGACAAGCAAATGTTATCAAGCATGAGATGCAAGCAATTAATGCAAAGAAAGCTAGATTAAAAGAACTTGCAACAGAAAAGAAAGGTCAAATAGAGAACTTAAAGCTAGAATTTAAATTAAAAGCTGGTGAAGAAGGGAAGGTTTTTGGCGTTGTAACAAGTCAAAACTTAGAAGATTCTATAAAAAAAGAAGGAATTGAAATAGAGAAAAAACAAATCAAGCTTTATGAGCCAATAAAAGCAGAAGGAGAGTTTGATGTTCCTGTAAAGCTTCATTCGGAGGTAATTGCTAATCTTAAAGTTTTAGTTTCAGTTGAGAAATATCAAAAACCAACAAGAAAAAAAGTTGATAAGAAGGCAAGACACCAGAAAGAAACTAAAGTTGAAGATACTAATGTAGCTGAGAATGTTGAAACAATAGAAGCTACAAAAGAAGCTTAATAGTTAAAACATAAAATTTTTTACTAAAAAATTAGTTTCTTTGCTTATATTCAATTTATGTTCGAATATTTAAAATAAAAAA
>CAKMMH010000064.1 GCA_927798255.1 uncultured bacterium
TACTGATGAGTACGCGTGTGACTAAGTGAAATCTAATTTATCCTTTTTTATAAAAAAGCCACTATAAAAATTTTTAGCATGGAGGCCATTTAAGCTCTTTACCACCTATTATATGGATATGTAAGTGTTCAACTGATTGCAGTGCATCTTTACCGTTATTAATAACGAGCCTATAACCAGATTCTTTAATTCCCTGTTCTTCTACGATAATTTTTACAGCCTCAAACATATTGCTTAGTATATCTTTATCATCACCTGTTAAAGAATTTACGTTTTTAATTTCCTTTTTAGGAATTACAAGAATATGAACAGGAGCGACAGGATTAATATCTTTAAATGCTAAAACTGTATCAGTTTCATAGACGATTGTCGCAGGGATTTCTTTATTTATAATTTTTGAAAAAATTGTTTCACTCATAATTTGTATAGTAAAATTAAATTATTGAATATTCAAGAGGGAAAAATATATTTCAAGAGGCAGGTTTCAAGTAACGGGTAATAAGCTTTAGGAAACAGATATCTATCTTCGGGTTTCAGATGACAGACTTTAAAAAAAGCAGTTAGTTGTAAAAACATAAAAGACAAAGAACACGTTTAAGAAATATACAGCGAGCGAAACTTTTTTTAAAACAACATAAGTATTTTTTAGCGTATTGTAGATAAAAAAAGGCCGAGACGCAAAAAAGACAAGGCATTTTGAAAAAGGTGAGCGACGGTGTACTAAGTTGTACAGCGAGCGAAACCTTTTTCAAAATAACGCAGTATTTTTTAGCGTATCGGCCTTTTTTCGATTACCACCAAGTAGAAATACCTACCATCCACTTATTAGTGTTTTCATTATCTCTTGTTTCGTAATCTTTTTCTCTTACTATATCATAACCAACTTGTGCTTTTAGGTGTTGTCCCCAGAAGTAGTAGTTAGCTACAACAGAAGCTTGCTTAATATTGTCATTGCCTGCACATTGCCCCAAAACTTTACCGTCGTCACAATCAGCATAACTGAAACGAGAAGCAAGTTCTAATTGTTGAGGTAATACAAAGTAACCAGCTTGAACATACATACCATTAAAGTCAGCATTCTCTCCCTCGCCTTCTGGATCTAATCTATCAAAGAAGTATTCACCAGCTAGTGAGAATCCTTTCCACTTTAAGTTAGCGTCAGCACTTACAGATTGATTTGCATATGTCTTATCAAGTGAGTTCATATCAGAGTAGCCATAAGCAGAACCAACGTTGATAGCTAAATCATCAGTATTTGCAAGATCACCTTCTTCAAATGGATTCATTTCACCAAGAACATCAACTCTTGCATAAGCATATCCAGCAACATCATTATCAACACCAGGTCTATTACTTCCTTCGAAATCACTAGTACCATTTCTTACTGATGCACCGAATTTAACTTTACCATCCAATACATCTCCACCAGCTCCGAAACCTGCTAAGTAGCCTTTTTCAATAATTTTTGAAGCTACACTATGATCAAGGAATTGACGTTGGCTTGTACCAGTGTTGTATTGTCTTGAAATTTCAGTTCTCCACTGTCCTAAACGAGCATACATATTATCGCATGGTTGCCATTGAACGTAAGCACTCTTAACTAAATCATCACCATCACGTTCAAAATCAGCTTCAAACTTATAGTAGAATTCATTGTAAAGAGCTGTACCATCGATTCCTAAAGTTAAGTCTGTATTTTCGAAGTTGTCTTCGTTTTCAACGCCCTTTGGATTATCAATAAATTCATATCTTGTACGGAATTTAGTATAAACTCTTGCAGTAAATCCATCATCAGGAAATTCTACACGACTTCCCTCATTCCAATAAATTTTTACAGGCTCCTCAGCAGTATCTTCCTTAGCTAGAGCAAGCTCGTTTCTCGTAACGATACCCTTTTCAACAAGAATATCTTCTAAAGTTTTTGCTTGAGTAGCTAGTGGAAGAATAAGAGTTAATCCTGCTAATGCAATTAGTTTTCGCATAATAATTCTCCCAAAAAACAATAAAATTAATTAATTAATTTTTAAGCTATAAAAAACAAAATATCTTGAAAAACTACTAGAGTTCTTGCATAACAACATCAAATGGATAACAAAATAAATAACAAATAAAATCACGACTTGCCAAATGATTTTATTATGCAAGAACTCTACTTCAAGATAAAAATAATTCATATAGCCGTCTCTTAGGATTACACTATAAAGGCGATAAGTCAACCATGAAAATTTTAAAAATTTTATTATCTTATTAAATTTACTAGATATCTTGACTTTTTTTAAAATTCTTTCTGAAAATTAGAAGCGAATTTTCCACTAAGATTGATAGATTATTTACTTAAAAAAACTGTTTTGTAAAATTTTATTTAAAAGAGGCTTAATTATGATTCCACAAAATGTACTAAGAAACTTTAAAGTAGTTGACGTAGATATTAAAAACCACCCCGATTACCAAAAATTAGCAAAGCAACTAGAAGAACTTGAAAAGAAACTTACTCAAACTAAATCTCGTTCGTTTTTAGGATTAAATGTTAAGTAAGCAATATGCATTCTTCTTGTGAGTTTTGGTACATATTTAAACAGTAACCGTTTTATTGGTTATTTTATAGTAGTAGCTCAACCTTATTTGTGATTTTTTCATTCACAATAAGCTCTATTTAATATATGCGTCTTTTAGTTGTGCTACTTTAATTTCTATAGTTTTTTTATGATTTTACCATAAAATCTTACCGAAAAATCTTACCGAGCATTTGTAATGGATTGGTTTATCATAATATTATCTGTAACAAAATTTATCTAAGTTACTCTTAAAAATAAGAAAAAAATGATTTAAATGAAGTTATAAAAATATAAGTAAGCTATTATTATAAATTTAATTCTTGTTTTCCTAAAATATTGTGTTTTAATGCTAGAAAGTTATTTAAATTATATATAAAAATTAAGTGGAGATAAAATGCAATTTCTAGCACAATTTATAGAACTTTATCATATAAATAGAATGCAATTTTTAGGTCAAACCTTTTCACTTATTGGTGCTTTATTTATAGCATATTCTGTTTTTGGCAAAAACAAAAAAAATATAGTTATTTTGCAATTGTGTACAAATATATTCTGTACACTTACCAATATATTTTTAAGAAGTTATTCTGGAGTTGTGGCAAATGCTATCTTATCAATAAGACATTTTCTTGATATTAAAGGAAAAATGACCGCATTAACAACGGTGATTATTTCTATCCTCATTACAGTTTTAGGACTATATTTTAACACTAGAGGTTTAGTCGGCTTATGCCCAATAATGGCTTCCGTATTATTTGTAATTTTTACATATATAGCAAAATCAGCACAACATATGCGTTTAAATATTGGTTTTACAATACTTATTTGGTCATTCCATGATTTTACTATTAAGTCATACCCTTTATTTATAATGGACTTTACAATCGCTATTTTGTCTTTTATAAAATATACTCAAGTTGCTATAAAAGATAAACAAAATTCTGGTCGCGAGGACTGATAGGGCTGAGGAAACAGGTTTTAAGCTTCAGAAATCAAGCCACGACTTGCAACATTTGACTTGCGGCATTTTAGGATAATTATCTAATAAGATATCTATAAGAAAATGGTACACCAAGAGGGATTCGAACCCACGACCAAGAGATTAAGAGTCTCCTGCTCTACCAGCTGAGCTATTGGTGCACAACATCTTAAATATATACATTAATTTTTAATATATTGCAAGATTTATAAGATAGAAAAATTTGGTGTTAAGTAGTAAAATATAATAAAATAAAACGATAGATTCACTTTTAAAAGATTGCTTGCATAAATTAAAGGATAATAATAAAATTTTTCGTATGAAAATTAAAACTGTACGACCATCATTAAAAGCATTACTTCTATTTTTTATATTCTCATCATGTCCTTTGACGATTTTTTATATAATTTTAAATTTACTTGGTTCTCTTAGTAATCCAAAAATTGGTTCGTTAGTAAACTCTTTATATTATTTATTGATAATTCTTTGCTTTTTGCAAGTTAGAATAAGATATTTTAATGATAGATATGTAATATATTCCGATAAAATTATTTCTATTCAAGGACTTATATCTTTTCACCTTACAAGAAATACCATAGATTACCTTGATATTCGTGAAATAAAGACCAATCAAACTATTTTAGGAAGAATGGTTGGATATGGTGATTTATTAATTTCAACTGCTAGCACATCAGGAATTGAAATCACACTAAGATATATAGATAATGTAAACGATTTAAATCAGGAAATTATTAAATATAAAAACAAGCTTCAAGTATCTATGCCTAATACAAGCAATATGTAAACATATTACCCATCACATATCACCAAACCATTTTTGATATATTAATTTAAATTTGTTTTGTTTTCTAAAGTTGGCTAGTTTTCTGCTAACTTTATAAAAATAACGACTATCTTTAGGGAAAATAAACACATGCTCATTTTTTCCATTTAAGAGATTGGTATCTAAAAAATAATTTTTAATTTTATTTTTTAAAGTTGCATGTTTTAAAGCTAAATCATTAAGTATTAAAGCTTCTACATCTCCACCATTAAAAGCTTTATACATATCATTAAAATTTTTATATTCTAAAATTTGAGATTTATTTAACTTATCTTCATAATTATCAATGAAATTATCAGATGTTAGTACACCAACATTTTTATATTTTAGTAGCTTATCATCATTATATTTTTTAATTATTATGTTTTTGCTCTCAATGTAAGGTTTAGAAATTAAAATTTCATCTAACGATTCCTTATTATTTTCTTTTGATAGCTCATTTTCACTTATTATTCCAATATCGTACAAGCCCTCTTTTACGGAAGGTAGCATTTCATCTTGTTCAAGAATTACGACCTCAAATGGTATCTCTAAATCATTAAAAAAGTTTTTAATTAAATCTATATCAAATCCTTTTAATTTTTTATCTTTTGTTTTTATATTAAACGGCGGATTGTTATTTATTATTGCAATTTTTAACACTTTATCTTTAGGTACTATATTATAATTTTTATAAAAAATTATACTTCCTAAAATTATAAAAGCTATAAGAAGCGTTGCCCTTGTCGATAATTTAAATGAATTTAAAAAGAGTGACTTTAACATGATAATAAGAAAATATGTTTTATTAAACTACTCTAAAATACATTAACAAATGCTCTCAATACAAAAAGCACTAAAGGTATAGTTAAGCAAATAAAGGCAACTAACCATTTTGCCTTAAAAAATCTTCTTCGGATAAGGAGCGCAATAACTCCTACAGGTAATAAAAATTTTATTGCAAAAGCTAAAAACGAAGTAATCATTGGATTATTAAAAAAGTTAACTATACTTAATAACATAAACTTATTTCCCTTTTAAAATTTTCAGCTTATACTTCTTATTTTAGACCAAATCCAATAAAAGAGCTAGTAAAGTTCGCTATAAGATATCTAGTCTAATGTGCCAGCTTATCTTTTAAAGAACAAAATGCAAATAAGACTGTAAGTTACATTTGTTAAAAGCAAATGTAACTAATAACTACTTTAAATATAATCAAGCAAAGTCATTCTTAAAATTTTACTTGTTACCATAAATGAGCCATTTAATGCAGTTTGTGCATTTACTAAATTTGAAGCTGCTTCATAAATATCTACTTCTTGTAAAGTTGACAAAGCTTCCTTTGTGGAAGTATTAGTAATTCCAAGAATTGATCTTGCAATATCTAATCTTGTAAGACGCCCCGCGATACTTGCTTCTTCCGGCAATATATCTTCTGAACTTGCCTTATTTACAAGATCAAGACACTCTCTAATATCTGCAGATTGTTGTTTAAATGCTGTTTCATAATCCCCTTCAAAATCATAAGGTTCACCAGTACCCGTAGGTTTTCCATCTGCATCTACATCTGTTTGATAACCGCTAAGCGCTCTTCCTAATCTTTCTAATGAATAGATAAGATTATTAAAAACTTTATTTCCAGGAGTCGAAACATCAATTGTTAGAGAGTCAGTGATAACTACTTTTTTTGTAAGCTCAGTTCCATACTCAGCATCAAATGCATATCTTGCATCAGAAAGGCCACCTGAGGCTGGAACATAATCTGCCACTCTATCATAAGGTGGGTCATCATCATCAGAGGAACCATAGATATATACATCTTGGTATTTTGAATTTGCAAGAGCTACCACACTATCTCGCATAGCAAAAACTTCATCTGCTATGGCCTTTCTTGCTTCAGGACCATAAGTTTCATTAGCCCCTTGTGTTGCAAGTTCCTGAGCTCTTATTACATAATCACTTAAAGAAGAAACTATACCTTCTTGGTATTCTAAGAAAGATTGCACCATTGCAATTCTTTCAATGTGAGATTCATTTCTATTATAGCTTTCATTAAATCTTGAAATTGTTCCTGATTGTTTTGAATCACCTGGCTCTGTAACTTTAAGCCCTGATGTTACTTGATTACTATACTTTTCGATGTCATTTCTATGTACAGTAATTTGTGATATCATTGATCTTCTTGTTTGTGCTTCTGTTACTCTCATAACAAATTAATCCTTATAAATAAATTAATGATACATTTGTATAATCTCATCAAAAAGCTCTTGTGCAACACGAATCATTTTTGCAGAAGCTTGATAAGATTGCTGGGCTGTAATAAGCCTTGTATATTCCTCATCTAAACTAACAGCTGACACTTGGTCATGTTGATTTAGTGTAGAAATATACTTATCTTCAGTTACAGATTTTTGTACCATACTTCTTGCTCTTGCATTTCCTACAAAATTTACCATCTCATGATATGCTTCTTCAAAAGTTCCTGTAAAATTAACCGAAGCATTACCATTTTGAATTCTAAAATTTATTGTTTTATCATTTTTTAAATTTGACACTGCTTCTAAGTTTCTAGAATCACCTGGAGCAAATTTATAAGTACCACCTCCGTTAGGGTCTCCGGCAAAACCGGCTGCAATATTAGGTGTGCGATTTATTGCATTTGTAAGATATCTAGAAAAAGACTTTATATCTTCTGCGTTATTATCAAGGTCATAATCTGTTGCTATACCATCACCATTAATATCTTTAGCTCCATCAAATGTAAAGAATCCAAAAACATCTGGTGGCAATCCATTTAAGTCAACCGAGTATTTTCCATTTTTAGGATCTGGCCCTCTATAAACAGTGTTAAAAGTTGTTAAAAGTTCTCTAGTGATTGCCTCCACCCTACTTGCAACCTCAACTACAGTTCCATAAGCATCAAAAGGTGAATCATCTGCAGGAGATTGAACACCACGAATTGCAAGCATTCCTGCAATTGAACCTCCTTGATTTGCAATAATGTTTGTTAAATTAATATCACCTGTTCCATTTCCGTAACTATAATCATAAGTAATGTAATGTAAATTTCCGCCAGATAGTGACTCTGCTGGGTCTGCGCCTTTTAAAAAGCTTGGATTTGCATCGAAAGATAGCTCATGATAATTATTGCTATGAACAAGATAGAAACCATTTGAAAGAGAGACTGTAACAGTACCATCTTGGTTTTCGACTAAGTCATAATCAATTTTTTCTGCAAGGTCAAGGAGCAAAACATCTCTTTGGTCTCTTTCATCGTATGCTTTATTTAACCCAGAACGTTCAATTGAAGAAATTCTATTATTTAAATCTGCAATTGATTTTACAATTGAATTTACAGTGTCAAGTTCATTTGAAATTCTTGCATCAAGTTCGTCTTGAATAGAAGCAAGTGCTCCATAAGTAGATTTAATTGAAGATATCAAAGTATTAGCACTTTCAATTAAATTTGTTCTAAGTTCAATACTTGAAGGATTTACACTTAAATTATCGATTGCACTATAAAAGGCGGTTAATGAATTTCCTATTGTTTGAGTGTCTCCTGTTAAGTCAAAAAGTGATTCTATTTTGCTTACAAATTCATCTTCTACGGCTCCCCTTTCCTTTGCAGCAAGAGTATCTCTTAATTTTCCTTCTATAAATTCATCAGAATATCTTTGAACTTCACCAACTTCCACACCATTACCAATTCTAAGAGCTGCCGAGTTATCCTCATTTCTATTAGTAATTCTAACAACTCGTCTTGTATATCATTCTGTATCAACATTTGCAATATTGTTACCGGTTGTAGCAATAACTGCCTGTTGAGTATGGAGCGCGCTTACTGCATTATTTAGTATTCTAGAACCGTAATTATAAGCCATAAAAAAATCCTAAAAATTACAAAATAGGAAAAATTTTCCTGTTAAAAATTATTTTATAAAATTGTTGCAAATAGAATACCAAAGACAAAATTATGATTTAAAACAAAACGAAAAATTTAAAAATACATAATAAAATCAAAGACAAAAAGAGTATCCTTTAAAAAACTAAAAATTTTCTGAATCAAAAAAAGAAAAACACGATTTGATTTTCACAATATGAGTAGATGTTATTATAACATGAGGGTTTTTAACATATTACTTGTATATTCACGTTTTTATCAACACAAGCAAAGCGCTTTTATTTCAAAAGTTTTAAAGCAAAAAAGCTGCAATGCTTGCATCACTCCCCTTAGTGCAGCTATGCCGCGAAAGGAAAAAAAAGTGACAAAAGAAGACAAGATCGCGTTCGCATTAATCTTGGGATTGGTGCATGGATTATGATAATACAAGTGCTGAAGAAAACGCCAAAAAGCAAATTCAAGGGGCGGTAGGATTGCGAAATGTAAATCTTTGCAAAGCCTATAACGAAGCTGAGGCAACGAAGCTAAAAGGCAAAAGTGAAGTCGCCTCAATTCTTGCTCAAGGAATGGCTAAGGCTGAGGGGTATAAGAAGTTAAGCGAAAGTTTGACTCCTGAGATTCTCAAGGCCAAGGCCTTTGAGAAATGGGACGGCGCGCCTCCTAAGCGTATACTTATCGGTGATGGAAACGAATCAATGATGATTCAGCTTCCTGCAACTCAACAAGTAACCGTTCCTGACAAAGCGGCCCAAAGCAAGACTTGAAAATCGGTTAAGGGAAAGCTTAAGT
>CAKMMH010000065.1 GCA_927798255.1 uncultured bacterium
CTTTCTGCAGAAGCAAAGTTTTCTTTAGCAACCTCTAAGTTATTGATAGATACTTCAAGTCTTGATTGAGTAGCACCTAAAACACCTCTAGTAGCAGCTAGTGATACGATTGCTGAGTTAACAGCATCTAGAGCACTTCTTGAAGCAGATTGTGCTTCGTCTGCAGTTGATGCATTAATAGAGTAAGCTAACTGAGAAGACCCTGCACCCGCTAAACCTAATGCAGCAAGTGTACCTTGTGTATTATTAAAAGATATTTGTGAAGTTGATGCAGAATCAAATCCAACTTGTAATGTAACACCTGCTGAACCTGATAATAATACTACACCGTTAAACTCAGTTGTTACAGCTATACGTTCAATTTCAGATGCAAGTGATGAGAACTCGTTTTGTAGAGCTGAACGTTGAACAGTCGAATATACACCGTTTGCTGATTGTTCAGCAAGTTCTGCTAATCTTGCAAGTACATCACCTATTTGCCCAAGAGCTGCATCAGCGATTGACACAGCAGAGATACCATCGTTTGCATTTCTTACAGCAACAGATGCAACTCTTTGGTCAGCTTTTAAAGAGTCAGCAATTGCAAGTCCTGCAGCGTCATCGCTTGCTTTGTTGATTCTCATACCAGATGACAACCTTTCGTAACTTGCACTAAGTTTTAGTGTAGCATTACTCAATTTTCTTTGGGCTTGTAGTGATTGTACGTTTGAGCCTAATGTTATAGACATATAATATCCTCCTTGATAGAGACTCCCTTTAGTTTAACAATCCTTTGTTAAACAATTACATTACAGGTTTAGAACCCTTCCTGTATAAAACGAGGAAGCCTTAAATTATAATTATATGGTTAATGTATTTTTAAAGAGGACAAAAGAAATCTGTTCCCTCGCTAGCTTTCTTTGTATCTTATTTAAACACCTTAACCCGTGCTAATTGTTCTTGAAGCCGTTACTACTTTTTAAATTTTTGTTTGCTTCAATTAATTAGCTATACGGAATTTTTAAAAAAAAACTTTAATTTCAAAAATATTTTAAAAATTTTAATAACTTGAGAGATTGAAAATTTAAGTTATAATGTTACTAATCTTTAAAAAATTTTTATTTAAAGGATATAATTTTATGGCAGATAATATTTTTCATATAGCTGATAAAGATTTTGAAACCCTTATTTTAGCTTCCAAAACCCCTGTACTTGTAGACTTTTGGGCGCCTTGGTGTGGCCCATGTAAAAGTTTAATGCCTGTACTTGAACAAATTGCTGAAGAATATGTAGGAAAAATTAAAATTTTTAAGATAAACGTTGATGATTATAAAGAAAATGCAGGAAAGTATAATGTTCGAGGTATCCCTAATTTGATATTATTTTGTAATGGTGAAATACTTGATCAAATTGTTGGGGCTGTTCCAAAAGATGTAATTAAGGAAATGCTTGATAAGTTCTTACAATAACTATTAGATTAAAATTTTTTAGTATTATGCAGCAGTATATATACGAACTTACGTTTTCTTGTAATAATGTAAGTGAAGAGACATATAAACTTTTTGAACTTGGTATTTCTGGTATACAAGAAATAAGTAATACTTTATTTAAAGTTTTTGTTACAGAAGAAGATGAATTTGAGCTATTAATAAAAAATGCTAAAAAATTAGGATTTTTATTAGTTAATAATAAAAAAATTAAAAATGAAAATTGGATAATTAAATGTCCAAGTGAATTAGAGACATTAGAAGTAGATAATTTAGAAATAATTCCTACCATTGAAAATGAAAATCATGAATTGATTTTAGCTCATGATTTAAAAGCAGATAAAATAAAATTAAAGATTATACCAGGTGCTGGATTTGGAACTGGTCATCATGAAACAACAAAAAATGTTTTAAAATTTCTTCAACATGATGAAATTAAAAACGATGTTTCAAAAAATAATATAAAAAATGCGTTAGATATTGGAACAGGATCTGCTATTTTAGCTATTGCGGCAAATCTTTTATATAATATTCCTGTTGTGGCATTTGATAATGATGCTATGGCAATACTAAATGCTACGGAAAATATTAGGCTTAATAGTTGTAGTGATAATATATCGTTATTTTGCGGTGAAATTTCTGATGTTAATGGTAAATTTGATCTTATTTTAGCTAATATTTATGCAGAAATTTTGTTAGATATTCACGAAAATATCCTTAATTCATGTACTAAAAATACTTTTTTACTGCTATCTGGTATTCAAGAAATCAAATCTGACAAAATTATCTCAAAATACAGTGAAAATTTTAATATAATAGCTAAATTATCAGAAAATGGTTGGACTACAATTTTATTAAAAATAAAATAAAAAAATTTTTAAGAATCTCTACCAATTAGTTTTTTGTTAGTTTATAATTTCTACCCATGGATAATAGTGAATTTTTAACAGAATCTCAAACATTAGCATATGCTGGAATTGATCGTAATATTTTAACTCGTTTTTGTGAAACTGGTTATATAAAAACTAAGATGTTAGCAAATGGTCAGGTTTTATATAATAAATCAGAAATTGAGCGGGTGTTTGGTAAAAGACGAGAGGTTTTAGCTAATTACAAATCCAAACAATCGGTTAATCAAGTACGGAATCAACCAATAACAAATCAATTACAAAATAGTGTTGAAAATAGTATTCAATCTCAAATGGCTGCAAATTCGGAAGTTACTTATGGCGGTGTCGTAACTAATACTTATGTAAATGAGACTTTAAGTGATAATTTTAAAAATAATACTGCTACGTATGATACAACTCGATATACAGAGAGTGTTAATACTCATGAGCAAGAAGCAAATTATAGTGCATTTAGTGATCCTCAGAATTCTAGTTCAAGGCTTATCAAGTTTCCAGAAACTAGTAGGCAAGTGCAAGGATTTAGTACTAATTATGTAGGTTCTCAAGATTTTGATTTTTTAAACCAAATTCCAAATCAGAAGAGTTCTAATCTAAATAGCAAGTCAGATGTTAATGGAAATAATAACTCTGAGTTTGTTAATCCTATGTTTCAAAGCGCTGCTGTTAACTTCGAAAAACAACAATCACAGCCTATAGAGCAACAAGTGCAACAACATGTTTCTTTAACTAGAAATGAAGCTACCACTGCTACAAAAAGTGATACTGGTAAATTTAGAGAAAATTTGGGCAATGAGCCACAAGAAAAACAAAATTTGTCTAATGTAAACAAACAAGCTAGCAATCCTAATGGGCATCATGTTCAACATAGCGTTAATTCTGAGCAAGTTAAAAAACTTGAAGCTGAGGTAGAAAATTTAAAACAAGAAATAGTAAAACTTCAAAGCTACGCAAGATTACAGAAAAAATTACTTGAAGTTAAAGAAAAAGAAATTAGTGAACTAAAACAAGAAAAAGATTGGCTAAAGAATCGCATTGAAAGCCAGGAAGAGAAGAATAATAGAGATCAGTTATTGATTCTTTCAGAAACAAGAGTTATTCATAATTTAATTGCTGGTAATCAAAAATCTTCACCTTTTAGAGCAGCTTTAGAGTGGTTTGGTTTTGCAAAAAAGAGCAGGACTGAGACTATCGATATGGTTAAGCAAGATTAAAAATTTTTTTGAATAATAAAAATAGAATAATAAAAATATAAGACGCGCTTGCTAAGAAATAAATCATCGCAAAGTAGATCGTTGCAAATACGTTTTGTTTTGTTGTTGCCTTATAAAACTTGTTCAATCGCGAACCTATTTCCAATGGTGTTTGCCATCTGTATTTTGATTTGTTCAATATCAATAGATGGTAAATCGAACTCGATATAATATCTCTTTGATGTGTTCGACACTTGCACTTTGTGGGGGGGGATATTATTAATCATTTCTTTTTTAATTTAACGGTTAACATATTTGTTGGTAAAAAGAAAAATATAGAATCTAAAAATACAACAAATTTTAAGAATGGGTAAATTAAAGAAAAAATCTTAAAACTTTTTTTGTATTTGTTTATGTCATTTGATACGACAACCGTTCCTTTTTTCGTGTCTTTATTCCCTTGTAATTTTCTTAGGGCAAAAATAATCAAAAAATCCACAAAATCAGAAAAACATCTTCCGTATTTTTTGTACTCTGTGACACTAAATGAATCTTTTGTTAATTCTTTTATTTCATTTAAATTATATCCTGCTCTTACATGGCCGTGAGCTGCATCGGTGTATCCTGTTTTAAATTTTAAAAATCTAATAAGTCCGTTTATAGGGTTAGGAACATTGATTATAAGTTCGCCGTTATCTTTTAATATCCTATTAATTTCGTTTATTACAAATTTATCATTATTTACATGTTCTAAAAAATCAACAATTACTACTATATCAAATTTTTTATCTTCAAATGGGAATGGATTTTTATCATTAACTTCAAAAACGTTATCATTAACTAATTCTTTAATAAGCTTTACAGTTTCAGGTACTAAATCAGCGCTACACCATTTTCCGCCATTTTTTCTTAGTAAATAAGATATCACGCCATTATCAGAACCGATATCTAGACATTCTTTATCGTTGTAATTTGGAAGTAACTTTTTAATGACATTAAATTTTCTTTGTTTTAAAGGGGATTTTTTAAACAATTTTATTGCAAAATCTTTTTTTATATCCATAAAACAATACTCATAAAATTATTTTAATCTAAAAATTATTTTTTAAATTTTCTTTTTAAATTATTAATATAAAGAAATATATAACCAAAATTACTTAGTAATATTTTTAAAATAAAATTTCTAATGCTCGGATAAAAACATAATATGTGAAATATATTTGATATTCTTTGTTTTAATAATTTTTCTTGAGATAAATTTGGAATTAATTTTTCATAATCACCAAAATCAACTTTTCCTTCTTTTTTAATAAAATACCATGCTCTTAATTTTTTTGATTTCAGCATTTTTTTATTACATTTATCTGCAATTTCTTTTGGTAATTCCTTTATACTTATGGCGTTATTTTCGAAAGCAAAGTTTATAAGCTCGTTACCAATATCAGATCTTACTAAAACAAAGCTATAACCATCATTAAAATTAATATTTTTTATGTCTTTAAAATTTTTTAAATCCCTTTTTTTAAACCAAGGATCTCCTACTGAGATATCTGCAAGCTCTGAAGCGCCATCAAAACAGTACATACATCTTTTAGGAGTGTAGAGATGGTACATCACATTTAGTACTTCATGAGATGTCGGCCTAAAGAATTTTTTCTTTGGGAAATATACAGGGATAATATCGTCATTTTCTAGTCTTACATGTGGAGTTCCTGGGTGTTTGCCATATCTTGAGATGTATTCTTTTATATTTAATTTATCTAATCCAAACTTTTTAAAAATTATTCTTTTTGCTACAACTTCAACTTGAGCGTGACAAAATAACCCTATGGTGACTAAAATCCTATTATTAATTTTAGGATTTAGTTTTCTAATTTTCCAAAGAGCTTGTATTTGGCATGGAAGTCCAACGATAGCGAATTTTCCACTTTCATTCTCTATTTCTTTTAAAACATCTAAAGTTAAGCTCCTAGAGTATTTAGATTTTCCTGTATTTAGTATATCTTCTTTGCTTCGGGCCACTATAGCTTTTGCTTTAAAACATTCCTTTTCGTCGCTTGAGATTAATATAGCCCCCTGAATTTTTGATGTTTCAAGCAGAGAAACTAAAAATGCCTTTATGAAACCTCCACTTGTGCCTTTTTGTCTAATATTATCATTGTTTGCAAAACTTAAATAAGCACCTTGGTAATCACCAAGTGTGGTTTCCATATTATATGGTTTTTTATGGAACTTTTCGTAATATCTTAGGAAATCAACCCCTGTACCTTGGCAAACTTGCTTACATATACCGCAATTTATACAATTTTCTTCGGAGACTCTTGGAATATTATCGTTATCTTTTTTTATAATATTAAAAGGACAACTTGCTATACAGGCGCCACAACTATTACAAAGCTTTGATTCGACAATGTTTTTTATATTATTTTCTTTATTCGCCACATAATTATGATATATTTGTAAATGTATATGATCAAGCTACTTATTTAATAAAATTAAGAAAAATAATTTAAAAAATTTTTATGCAACAGTTTTAAAATTTTTAAAATAACGTAAATGATTTCAAAAATCAGGTTCTTCTTATTGGTTTTCAATGCTAAGCATAATAAAAATATATTTAAAAAATTTAAAATTTCGTATACAATTCTAGGGTGGTTTAAGTACTTTATCGTTTATTTTTTAATACTAAGCCATTTATAAATATTTTTGTTTATAATATTTTAACAGGGTAGTTCTATGTCACTTATAAATGAAGATACATTAAACAAGCTTTTTGCTTCTTTGGATGATTTAGATAATGCTATAAACAATGCAAAAAAGATTTTGGTTGCAAAGGATTCTTCTAAAAGTTTGTTAGATCGAATGGATACATATAGTGAAATACTTTCTAAGCAACGTGCTCTTGCAAATACATTAAGTGAAAAAATAAAAACAAATGAAGTAGAGTCGATATCAAGAATTGTATCAATTATAAGTGGTTTATCTTTTATGTTAAGAGATGATACTAAGGAAATTTTATCATCAAAGAGGTTTAGTCAAGCGTTAGAAGACGTATCTTTAGATAATGGAAAACATACCTTCTCGAAAGAACAAATTTGCTAAAAGTAATGGTGTAGCGTTATTATTAGTAACTTTTATAATAGCTTTAGTTACAATTTTAATTGTAAATTTAAGTTATTCTACAATGATAACTTCACAGCAGAATGCTAATTTCACTCGTGCAACTCAATCAGAATATCTTTTAAAATCGATGGAATCTTTAGCCATTGTGCTTTTAAATAACGATACAAATAATTACGACGCTAAGTATGTTGATTTGACTTCTTCTCTTGCTGATGCGCAGGCTATATTTGCTTCCTCGCAAGATGTATCAAGCTTTATCCAAATCCCTCTTCCAGGGGTAAAGGCTAGTATGCAAATTGTTCCATGTAATGCATTTTTAAATTTTTCAAATCTTGATAGAGATATTAAAAGACAACAAATTTTAACTACTCTTTTTGAATATTTAAATCTTGAGAATATTGAAGGTGAGGATACATCTAGCATTTTACCAAATTCTAATTTTACTAATGAACAATTAGTTACAAATATTGCTGATTTTCTAGATTCTGATGATGAAGGTTGTTCAACATGTATCGCTCAAGGAATTGAAAATCAAATACACGATGATAATGTTAAAAAATTGTGGAAAGGGGGAATAATTACAAATTTAAGTACCTTATATACGATTCCGAGATTTAATATGAATAGAGTTAATGCGATTGCGCCGTATTTTTGTATAAATACTATTGCTAATCAAAGAGAGTACAATATTAATATTAATTATGTTTCAGGTGACTTGTTAAATATTTTTGCTGAATATGCAACAAAATATCAAAGTGCAAATAT
The DNA here is from genome assembly GCA_927798255.1 of uncultured bacterium. Lineage (GTDB taxonomy): Bacteria > Bdellovibrionota_C > UBA2361 > UBA2361 > CAKMMH01 > CAKMMH01. The sequence goes on from CAKMMH010000065.1 coordinate 7,456, forward strand.
TGATGTAAATGAAATTCTTAGTAGGCAAAGTAGTGATGATCCTTTTAAATCTCCTAATGATGTTATGACATTTTTTAGTCAATTAGGGGTTGAAGTTCATAAAATTTTTCCAAATAATTTTTTTACAACTACGAGTAATTATTGGGAAGTTATAGCATCAGTTACTATTGGAAATTCTACATCAAGAGTTCGTTCTATAATTCAAAAAGGTGTTACAAGACGAAATCAAAATCCTAATGATCCTCAAAGTAATCAAAATGCATCATCAAAAAATGGTGCTAAAGTTATTGATAGAGAATTAATTTTTTAAGGAAACGCTGACTAATTCAAAATATTGCGTAAGAGATATAAAAAAATCACTAATACACACGACCACGTGGGTGCCATTACTCATAGGAGTCGACTAAAATTTATAATATTTTAATTAATCAGAGTTTCTCTAATAAAAGAAATCTTCCTTATATTGCTATACACAAGCATCCAGCAATCATAATAGTTGCACCTATAACGTGTTCTTTTACATTTAATTCTTTATAAAGATAAGCGCCAAGTGCTATACTTATCAGAACACTTGTTCTTTTTATTACCATTGCATAAACAGTAATTCCTATAAAGAATGAAATGTAATAAAAATATGAAGTTATAGCATTTAAAAATCCAAGTGTCGTAAATGAATGTAGATTATTTTTAATAACGTTAAAATTTTCTTTTTTAAGAATAAATACGATTAAGAAAAAAATTAAAAGAGGAATTCTTGCAAATAATAACCAAAAAACTGGATTTGAGTTTTGCATTCCGATTTTATGGAGGCATGTTGTAAAACTCCAAATTAATGCTGTTGTTAACATGTATCTGTTTTCTTTTTTTGTAAAAACTGATTTGAAAGGTGAAAAATAATTCTTTTTTAAATCTTTAATATTTAAACAATATATTCCTAATGTCATTAATAAAATTCCAATGACACCAATAATAGTAATATGTTCATCTAAAAATAATGGTGCAAAAAATAAAGCAAACAAAGGAGTAGTTGTTTGAAGTGGAATTACATTTCCAAGGTCTCCTGTTTGTAATGATTTCATATAAAAAAACATTGCAAGTGAATCAAGAACACCAATTACAGGAATTATGTAATAAAAAGGTTTTCCTATATGCTCAGGGACATTTAATAATGCGATAGGTAATAAAAATAGTACAGCAAAAATATAAGTACCTAAACAAAGAGATATTCCGTTTAACTTAGTATTTCGTAAATTCTTTTTATATAATGCATCTGTTGATGCTTGGCACACAGCAGCAAGCGCTGCAAGTATAATCCACATGATAGATTTCCTCCTTTACATACACACTGTAGGATATTGTCGGAAATAATAATAAAAAACTTTAAAAAGGTATGTTTTTGGTCAAATAGCCCTGCAAATCCGACCTTTTGTGGGTAATGGCATTCAAAATTTTGTACAAAATTTATATTTTGAGTGGAAATTTAAAGGATATTCGTGATTTATTTTGAATCACGAGA
>CAKMMH010000066.1 GCA_927798255.1 uncultured bacterium
ATAATTTAGACGACAACGATTTTGAAGGAAAAATTGAAAGGTATTCATCACTTGGAAGGTTGAAGGATACTTTAGAAGTAGAAAAAATAAAAAAAGGTTAAGAGCGAGTTTTTGATTTTGGGAAGGCAAAAGAAGATACATATGTAATAATTCCTAGTGATAAACAAAAATATATTGCATTTATAAAGCTTGAATATGAAAATGGAAAAATAGAAATAATAAAACCAAGTGAAACTTTCAAGAAAACTGCCTTAATAAAATCTGAAGGTGTTTTAACATTATTTAATACTTCAAAAGATTATATGCTTATGTATGCTGTCCTGAAGGAATTACTTCTTGTAGTATAAATTTTGAGTATAATGAGTCTACTAAGCATAATGATATTGTTAAAAATGTGGACAATTGGAAGTATCAAGAGAATGATTAAATACTTAAAAAAAAGATCTTATATTGTCCCATTTACCTATAAATGTTAAAATTTTAGTGTATAACTTTAATAAAAAACTTAAGAATTTTAATATATTATAGGTTTCATATATGAATAAACATGATGTAATTATCATAGGTGGAGGAAGTGCCGGACTTGGAGTCGCTCTTTCAGAAAGCAACAATATTCAAAAAAGTAATAATGTAAAAAATAGAAAGATTCTTTTACTAGAAAAAGAAAAATTATCAAGCAAAACCTCTAATTCAAGCCTTAGAATTATCCACGGTGGGCTTAGATACCTTCAAAAAATGGATATATTAAGAGTTATAGAATCTTTAAAGGCGCAAGATGAACTTTTAAAAGCATACCCCGAGCATATAGAAAAATTAAATTGCATAATGCCTCTTAAAAAATTTGGTCTAAAAAGTAAATATCCTATGATTTGCGCAAGCATTCTTTATAATATGATTTCTTTATTAATTACAGGAAAATCAAACGGTGCACATGTTGGCAAAATTAAAAATCATAAAAATAATATTGATATAATAAACAATAAAGAAGAATATGCACTTTTTTGGAATGATGCACTTTTAAAAAATCCTCTTAATTTTGCCAAAGATTTAAAATTTGAGCTTATTAAAAAAGGCATCGAAATTAAAGAAAATCAGCACGTACTAAGTGTTAAAAAAGAAAACGATGAATTTATTGTAACTTCTCTTTCAGAAATAGGAGAGAAACAGGAGTTTAAATGTAACTATGTCGTAAACACAACAGGCCCATGGTACTCAAAAATTGAAGAAAGTCATGATATAAAATCTGAAAATGATGAGTTTAAGTGGTGCAAAGCTTTTAATATTATTTTAAATGAAAGAGCTACATTTTCTGAAGCAATAGGAGTTTTTGGAGAAGATAATAGAGCGTTTTTTATAGTGCCAAGAGATGGTTATATTGCAGTTGGTACTTGGTATGTGCCTTTTAATGGAAGTTTAGAAGATATAACACCTACAAATGATGAACTTCAAGCCTTTGCAAATTCATTTAACAAAGTAAATCTAAATTTAAAAATTAATAAAAATAATATAAGAGAAATTGAGGCTGGAATTTTACCTATGAAAGGAATAGGAAGTGCAGGCCCTACTTTATATGGTTTAGAAAAAATAAGTGTTAAAGATAATTATATAAAAGTACTTAGTACAAAATATACAACATTTTTAGCACAAGGACGTAAGGTTAGTAAATTCATAAAATAATTAAATAAGTTTAAGAAAAAAGTTTTTTAATAAGGATTTTTTTATAGGCTAGTATGAAAAATTTTTTTAAAAATAATTATGTACTAATTTTTATCGTTATATTTGCAGCTGTTATTAGAGTATTAAATTTAGGATATCAATTAGGAAGTCACCCTGATGAAAGAGGAATAGTGATGATTTCAGAAGGAGTCGAAAAAAATCACTATAATCCTAAAAATTTTCACTATGGACATTTAGTTTATTATTCACTTTTTTTTACTTCAAAAGGCTTTAAATATTTATCAGAAAAATTTCCAACAATAGAAATTTTTAGATTTTTATCAGGCTACGATGGAGCATTTTATATAGGAAGAACTTTTGCACTTTTAGCTTCACTTTTAACAATAATTTTTACCTTTTTATTATGTAAAAGACTCTTTAATAATAAAAACATCGCGCTTTTAGCCGCATTCTTTTTAGCAACTAATCCATTTTTTATTCAACTTTCAAGATACTATACTACAGATATTTTTGTTACATGTTTTTTAGTGATGTGCGCAAGTTTTGCTTATAAAGCATACAAATTTGATTCATATAAAAATTACCTTCTTTCTATCATTTGCGCTTCTTTAGGTTTTGTTTGTAAGATTAGTGCAGGAGTTGCGGCGCTTCCTTTGTTTTTTATTTTTATACTATTTTTAATTTATAATAAAAATTATAAGTCAGTAAAATTTTATTTTAAATTTGTATTTATTCCTATCGTCCTTTCACTATGCACAATGTTTGTGTGTGAACCATTTATGTTCTTTGATTATCAGTCATTTTTTAAGGATAACATACTACAGATAAATATGCTTAAAGGGCAGTGGATGCCACCTTATACGAGGCAATATTTAGGTACGATGCCAATTTTCTATCACCTAAAGCAAATGTTTTTTTACACTATAAGACCACTAATAGCTATCTTAGCAATACTTGGAATTTACACCCTTTATTTTAAGACAAAAGGAAATAAAATCGCAAAAATTTTTCTTTTCCTTTTCGCCTTTCCAAGCCTTATTATAACTAGTAATTATTTTGTAAAATTTCCTCGTTATCTTTTAATTTTATATCCTTTTTTTATGATTTTTGCAGCTTATGGCGTGACTTTCTTTAAAGAAAGATTTAGAAGATTGCTTGGTACAATTTTCGTATTAATTTCACTTATAATCGCAATAGATAGTATTACAATATACTTTGGTGAACATACTTACACTACAGCTTCAAAATGGATTTATAATAATGTGCCAAAAGGCTCTGTAATTATTAATCCTCATTGGGACGACGTACTTCCTACGCGTTTGCCAGGATTTGATCCTCGCGAATATAATTATCAGTATCATGAAAAAGGACAGAGTTTAAATATTTATGAGGAAAGTAACGAAAATTTTTTAAACGAATTTGCTAATGTATTAAATAAAGGTGATTATATTGTTCTTCCTTCTGAAAAAGCATTAAGAGGAATACTAGATAAATTTGATCAAAAAAGAGGATATTCAATTAAAATTTTAACAGGTCTTTTTGATGGGTCTTTAGGATATCAAAACGTTTATGTTTATAAATTAAATTCATTCTTGTCAAGATTAGGTTTTTATAGTGATGATTTAGCAGATGAAAGTTTATCTCTTTACGATCATCCTAAAGCTTACGTTTTTAAAAATGTTAAAAAATTATCAGTTGATGACTTAAAAACTGAAATCAAAAAAGAAAATAAAAATAGATTATTAAAAGAACTTTTAACAATAAAAAATTTTGAATTTAATAATAATGAAATAAATAAAAAAATTACCAAAAACCATCAGGAGACATTGATTACATCTATTTTATATGTAATTTTATGGCTTATAGCGCTTGATTTAATGAGTCTTTATATAATCCCATTTTTTGCAGTTACATTTAAAAACTTTCAAGATAAAGGAATCGGAATTTTTAGAGTCCTTGGCCTTATAATGTTTTCATTTATAGTTTGGTTTGCTGCAAGCGTGTTTGATATAAAAGTAAATCAGTTTAATCTGCTTTTAATTTTACTTTCCTTATATTTCATTTCATATATCTTTATAAAGATTAAAAAACTTACATTAAAAGATTTTGAAGGATTTTTTACAAAAGATACTCTAAAAATCGAAATATTTTTCTTAATAGTATTTTTTATATTTTTAATTTTTAAATTTTTATCTCCAGAAATTGTCTGGGGTGAAAAAACCATGGATTTAGGATTTTTAAATTATTTTGTACGTCAAGAAAGTTATCCTTGTAATGATCCTTGGTCAATTGATAATAAACTTGCTTATTATTTCTTTGGATATTTTATTTTTGGTTTAATTCATAAATTATTTAGCATTCCTACTCAGTACGGATTTAATTTATCACTAGTTACTATTGCGGCAATGCTTGCAACTTCATTAACAACATTAATTTTTTACTTTAAAAAACATATAAATTTTTCAATTTTTGCTGCGTTTTCAATAGTTATTCTTTCAAATTTTGAAAAATTTTATATTTATTTTTTAGATAGATTTAATTTATTTTCAGATCATCCTGATAATTATTCAAAAGTTTGGCATTTTGGTTTTGATTTGTTTTGGAAAACATCAAGAGTGCACGAATTTTCTTCTAACGCAATTTCTGAATACCCTTTCTGGTCGCTTATTTTCTCAGATTTGCATCCTCATGTGATGGCTATGCCAATTTTTGTTTGTATGATTTTTCTTTTTGCTTATTTAATAAAATATTAAAAATATAGCAGATTTATTTATTTATTTTTTCCTGTTACTGCTGTTACATTATGTATGACAAATACCTGGGACGCTATAACAATTTGCGTGTTTGCTGTTATTCTTGTCTTAATAGCACTTACCAATAATTTTAAAAAAGCACTTTATTTAGTAGAAACTTTTCTATTCTTAGGTGCTATTTCACTTCTTTTATTTATACCTTTTTATTTTTATAATTTGCAAGCTTCAGAAAATCACATGGGTTGGGTACAAACTATAGAATTTCATAGAATTGATCATGTGTTTAGACATTTTGGATTTTGGCTTATTCCGATTTTATTAGGATTCTTAATTAATTTAAAAAATATATTTAAAGAAAAAAGTTTTATAAACTTATTTCTATGTTTTTTAATTTCACTTGCTCCTTGCATTTTTGCAAGTTTTTCAACATTTAATAATTTGTCTTGGGGAATACAAATTTTTAGTTCTATCTTAATATTCATAGGGCTTTCAAAATTAAATGATGAAAATTTAATTCAAAGCGTATTTATCGTAGTTTTTGCAGTGTTATTATCATTTACAGAGCTTTGCTTTATTATTGATAGACCAAATACTATATTTAAGTTTTATATTGGTATGTGGTTTTTTATAAGCATTGCTTCCGTGCTTTCTTTAGCAGAGTTTTTTGAATTTAAACCTTTTAGATTACTTTATGCAATTTTATTTTTAATTTGTTTTTTAAGCTCTGTAATTTCTTATGTAATGATGTCAAAGCATACCCATATAGGAGATGAAAAAGTTAAGTATACTTTAAATGGTATTGAATTTTTAAAGAATAGGTATATTGATAGATATAATGTAGTGTCTTATATAAATTCTCATATATCAGGTACTCCTGTTTTAATGGAAAACTTCGGTCCTTCTTATCACACTAATACTTCAATTCCTTACCAGAAATACACAGGGCTTCCTATTCTTCATGGTTGGGATCATCATATCTCACAACGTGGCACATCACGTGATAATATGGCTATTAAAAAACGTGAGATTAGCAAATTTTATAAAACCTATGATAAGGAAATAATAAAAAGAATAATTAACAAATATAATATTGATTTAGTAGTAGTTGGAGAGAAAGAACTTGAAAGCTACGAGCTTTTAAAAAGAAAACCAAATAAATTTGAAGAATTTAAAGATATATTCACACTTCTTTATTCTTCGAATAATGAAAGTGTATATGTTGTTAATAGTAGAATAAAAAATATGTATTTATTTAAATAAAGGATAAGAAAATATGTTAGTACTTTTTCCAATAGTAGCTCTAATGAGTATATTTTTGTTTTTTTCTCTTCCCGTAATTGAGACTCTTTGTGTTACTTATGTCCTTATGCCAATATTATTTTTTATTTTATGCAAAATTGGCTTTTCTTTTAGCATGTCATATTTTACCTCATTACTTCTAATAATTTTATCATTTTGTATATTTAAAAAATTAAAACTTACCCAACCTAAAGCAAATGAAATAATAAATAGCGTGTTTTTTATTTTTTTATTTATTACCTTATACATTTTAAATTTATCTTGGGCAGATTTTGTGCCTATGGGAGAAAGATTGAGAGATTATTCAATCTTAGCAAGTGTAATAAAGTCTCCGATTAACGTTTTAGAGCCTTGGTATCAGGGTATTACTTTAAATTACTATGCGTTTTGGTATAGAGTAGGCGCTATGATTAGTTATTTATTTAACTATGAAGTTTGGAATACGTATCACATATTATCTGCTTTAAATATGACTTTTTATGTAACATTAATATTTGTTATTATAAATAAATATTTAAAGTTTTCTGTATTTAAGTCTATTTTACTTACTGCTTTTGTATTTCCAGGAAGTAATTTTAGTGGAATAAAATTTTTCTTTTCAAATGATACAAACTGGTGGGGGCCTTCAAGAGTTATAAAGGGGGCAATTACAGAATTTCCAACATGGTCGTTTGTACTTGGTGATATCCACCCACATTTTTTAAATTTATTATTTTTCCCATTTGTTATTTTAATGCTTCTTACATTTGAACCATTAAAACAAAAGATACAAAATAAAATTTTACTTTTTTTAATATTTTTATTAATTCCAAGTTTAATATTGTTTAATTCAAATATTTGGGATTTACCTCCTTATATGCTTGTTATTGCTAGTTTTATAGCTTTTATCTTATTACTTAAATTTACGTTTAATAAATTTAAAAAAGTATATATTAAAGATGCTAAAAGAAGTTTTAAAGTTAGTCCTTATTTTATATTCTCTATAATTGGAATAATAGTTGTAGCAATATCATTATATTTGTCATCAAGAAATATAAATACATCTGTTGGTACAAAGCTGATGTTTGTAAGCGGTGAAGTAAAGAGAACTTTATTTAATGAGTTTGTCGATGCATTTGGATTACAGTTATTTTTTGTTTTTACACTTACATTTTTATTGATTAAAAATAATAAGGCAAAATCTCTTTTTGGTATACTTATGCTTTTTAGTATATGTTTTTTAAAACTTGCAGTTTTCCCACTACTTGTGCTTCTTGTTTTTAATTTATATAGAGTTTATGAAGATATTATAAAAGATGATGATTATGTAAAAAATAATATTAAAATTGTTTTTGAGGTTATCGGTTTTTCCTCTTTAGTATTATGGCTTGTTCCAGAATTTGTTTATCTTCAAGATGGATATGGCATTGATAATGCAAGAATGAATACAATTTTTAAAATTTATAGTGCTAACTGGGCTATAAGTTATTTGTTTGCTTTCTATTTATTAAGTAATGTTATAAGTAAATATCAATTAAAAAATTATAAAATCTTAGCTTACATTATCCCTTGTGTAATTATAAGCTCCCTTTGCTTTTTTAAATTAAAAGAATTTAGAAAATTTGAATATGAATCAACACTTAAAGAAAGAAGTGAAGGGCTTACAAAAGTTAATGCGCAATTTTATGGTGCAAAAGATACAATTTCAAAATTAAGAGGGCTTAAAAAGGGAGTTATGCTTGAGTCTACAAAAGGAGCTTATAATTATGCTTCTCATGTTGCTACTCTTTCTGGAAACACTTCTTATCTTGGCTGGATAAATCACGTGCAGCTTCTATATAAAAATTATCAAGATGTTCAAAAAAGAAAACAAGAAATCGATGATTTTTATACCAAACTTTCTTGTAATGATAGAAGAACATTTTTAAGAGAAAAAGATATCTTATATGTAGTTCTTGGGCCTTTAGAGAGGGAAGAATATGGAAATACACTAAATAATGACTTTTATTGTTTAAAAAATATTATACAATATGGTAGATATAATATTTTTACATTGGAATAAGTAATATATGCAAAATTGTTATTTAGAAAAAAGAGATAGACTTCCTAAAAGTATTTCAGTTGCTGTGCCTTGTTATAATGAAGAAGAAGTCATAAGTGAAACTTATAAAAGGCTTAAAGCTATTCTAGATAAAATTAATATTCCATATGAAATAATATTTGTTGATGATGGAAGTAAGGATTCAACATGGAGTTTGATTTCTTCTTTTTCTAAAAATGATAAAACTGTAAAAGCAGTAAAACTTGCAAGGAACCATGGACATCAATTTGCTCTTACTTGCGCCCTTGATCAGAGTAAAGGCGAAGTCGTTCTTATAATTGATGCAGATTTACAAGATCCACCAGAGCTTTTAGATGAAATGATTAAAAAGTGGCAAGAAGGATACTATGTAATTTATGGACAAAGAATTGCAAGAGATGGAGAGAGCCTTTCTAAGAAATTTTTCGCTTTTGCTTTTTATAGAGTAATTTCAAAAATATCAAAAATTAATATTCCACAAGATACAGGAGATTTTAGATTAATAGATAGAAAAGCATTAGATGTTCTTTTAAGCATGAGAGAAACTCAAAGATTTATAAGAGGAATGGTTGCGTGGGTTGGTTTCCCTCAAACGCCACTTCCTTATCATAGAGCAGAGCGTTTTGCAGGGACTACAAAATATCCCTTTAAAAAGAGTTTACTTTTAGCATTTGATGCTATTACTTCTTTTTCTTATGCGCCACTTAGACTTGCGACATATTTAGGAATGTTTTTTTCAGTGATATCGTTTCTTTATTTTATGGTTGTAATAGTTTTAAAGTTTATGGGAATAAATTTCCCAGGTTATACATCTCTTATGGGGGCGATTTTAATGCTTGGTGGTATACAGCTTATAGTTCTTGGAATAATAGGTGAGTATGTCGGACGAATTTTTGAGCAAGGACAAAAAAGACCTCTTTATATAATTCAAGATATAAAAGGAGAGCCTTTTGGGGAATAATAATAAAAGTATAGCAATTATTGGAGCTGGATTAGCAGGACTTTCGTGCGCTTATGATTTGGCAAAAGAAGGCTACAGTGTAACAATTTTTGAAAGAGATGATCAGATAGGAGGGCTTGCAGGAAGTTTTTCGTTAGGAAATGGAACTA
>CAKMMH010000067.1 GCA_927798255.1 uncultured bacterium
GTATTATACTGTTAGAAGGGGTGATTCTCTTGGTTCAATTTCAAATATGTTAAATATTAGCGTTTCAAATTTGAAAAAAATAAATGGATTAAAATCAGATAGGATTACAGTTGGTCAGAGACTTCTTGTAAATAATAATGGTCGGGCTTCTTCTAATACTGTGACTAAAACGATTACAAATAAAGTAACTTATATAGTAAAAAGAGGTGATACATTAATAGGAATTTCAAAAAAGTATAAAGTATCTATTGAGGATATAAAAAGATATAACGGGTTAAAAGGTAATATCGTAAATATTGGTCAAAAACTTCAAATACCAGTTACATCAAAGATTATTTACAATCCTACTAAAGCTCAAGCTACAAGTTTTACTAGTAGTTTTAGTTATTACACTGTTAAGAAAGGAGATACACTTTTAAGTATTGCTTTAAAATATAAAACAAATGTTAAGTATTTAAAAAGTATAAATAATTTAAGAAGTGATGCTTTGAAGATAGGGCAAAAACTAAAAGTTCCAAGTTTGAATAGTACAGGTAAATGGTGGGGGGCTCCAAAAGCACAATCAAGTTCTAGAAGAAGTTATAAAGTGCAAAAAGGCGACTCTTTATGGGGAATTGCAAATAAGTATAAGGTTACAGTTGGTAATTTGAAAAAAGCTAATAAAATCACAACAAATAGTGTAAAATTAGGTCAAACATTGATTATTCCTTAATTTGATTATAAATCGTTATTAATCTAATATTGTCAGGATTTTTTAATTTAACTATAATTCTGTAAATTTGATAAAAGTTTTATCGTTTAGCCTAGGAATAATTGATTATGATTTATAATGAGAAAGATATTTTAAAAGGTAGTGAGAGAGCGTGTGGTATTAATCTAAAAGATGCTAGAGAATTGTTTGATTCTAGAAAAGATTCAACCTTAAATGTTGTTCGCTATATAGTAAATATTGTTAATGAATATATAAATGATATTCAGAGAGGTTATCATAATGCTAATTATTATGGCGTCGGTGTTCATGAAAAAATTGTTTCTATTCTTGAAGCTAATCCAAAAGTTTTAGAAGATAAACTTATAAAACGACAAGTCGAATCATGCTTTTTAAATTTATTATGTCATGATATCGAAGAATTTAATGTTTATAACAGCCCATTAATTTTAAGTTTTATGAAGAAATACCTAAATGTTGGTAATGCTTTTTTAAAAAGGGAACCTCAACAAAGTTTAATTTATGAAGCAGCAAGAAGAGGTATTGAAAAAAGTTTTCAGAGTGAAGCTAATGCAACAGGAGTAACCTATATTTTAGATTTTTTAAAAAATGATTTAAATTTAGATAACAAAAAAGTTTTTGCAAATCCTGAAATTAATGATAGATTTATAAAATTAGGAATTGGTGCTATTGAATTTTCGCTCTCTTGTGGGTGTACTGAAGAAGCAATAAAAACTATCGATATTTTAGAAAGATATACAGATTTTAATAAAAATGAATTAAAAACATGCTTTAATAAGTTTCGTTTTAAAAAAGCTATAGCAAAAGGTTATATTGAAACATTAGAAAGTTGCGTACCTCAAATTTTTGACGATTTAGTAAATTTTGCAAAAGAATACATAGGTATTAATGAAGAAAATATGTCAAACTTTCTTATAAAGAGTAAAGTTAAAGAAATAAATGAAAGCAATAAGGCAAAGAATGATTTTTTATTATAAATACCCTAAACTTTCTAAGTCCTTTAACTCTTTTTTATTGAATTTGATATTATCATTTGTATCTAATTTTCTTTGTTCAAAGTTAGAAATTTGATTGTTTAGTGATGAGATAATTTCTTTGTACTCATCATTATTTATTTGATTATCTCTTTCACCTCGATCTTTTTCTAAATTATAAAATTCACTAACCCCAGTTGTCCTATCTTTTATAAGCTTGTAGTTATCGTTGATTACAGAAATTTTATTTGCATCTTTTACATGTCTACTTGATTGAAAAATTACTTCAGAAAAAAGCATTCTACCTTTTTTAATAATTTTTGTTAGATTGATACCTTTTAAATTATTATTGTCAATTTTTAATAAACTAAGTAGCGTTGGTAAAATATCAATTTGAGATACATTATTATTTATTTCTTTTGACTTTAAATTTTTAGCGCTAATAATTAAAGGGATTCTAATAAGCTCATTATATAATGTCTTAGTATGTCCAATCCAATCTCTATCTAAAAGCTCTTCGCCATGGTCAGCGGTAAATACAATTATTGTATTTTTAAGTAAATTATTTTCTTTTAAATAATTATATAATCTATCTAAAGCTCTATCAGTGTATGTAATTTCTTCATGATATAAGTTATTTAATTGTTTTTTATCTTCTTCATTAAATGTTAAATCTCTTAGTTTTATAATATGAAGTCCAGAGGTTGCTTTTCCTTTATAGTTAGGATCAGTATAATTTATACTTTTATGATCTTGGTAGTTGTAGTGTGGGTCAAAATAGTGAGCAAACATTAAAAAAGGCTTGTCTTTATCTCTCTCGTTTAATTTTTTTATAACAGTATCAGTAACAGTGTTTGCAACAATTGTGGCATGCGGATTATGTGGATTTACATTTTTTACAAAATCAAAATCTTTTAATATATTTGATTTTTCATCAAGAATTGTATGAGATATAACAGCAAGAGTTTGATAGCCATTTTCTTTTAAATAATAAGGAAGCGTTTTTACATCATTTGATAAAGTTCCTGTAAGAGTGCCTACGCCATGCTCTCTTGGGTAAAGTCCAGAAAGAATAGATGTGATTGTTGGCTTTGTCCAAGAGGATGTTGAATATGCGTTTTGGAAAGTTAAGCCGCTATTAGCTAATTTACTAATAAAATTGCTTTCTATTTTTATGTCTTTGTTAAATGTGGGAATATGATTTGCAGAAAGAGTATCAACTACAATCAATAAAATATTTTGTTTTTTATCTAAACAGCAATATTTATATGAAAATAATCCTAAAATTATAAATAATAGAAAACATGAAAATAGTAATTTTTTCATAAAGTTACCCTTAATTTTGTAAAAACTTTGCTTTTAATTCAAGATAAAATGTTATATCATTTTAAAGGTAAAATCAAAGATATAAAAGTGATAAAAATATTATAATTTACTTAATTATTTTTTATATTTATAAGGGTTTTTCTAGATGTATTTCTTAGATATTAGTTATTTTAACGTAAGGAACATAATTGATTTAGTCTTAGTTACATTTCTTATTTATAGAGCACTTCTTCTTATTAAAGGAACAAGAGCTCAAGCAATGCTTACAGGACTATTCATAATAATAGTTGTGTATTCAGTAGCTAATTATTTTGAGCTAAAGACTTTATCATGGATTCTTTATCAATTCTTAAGTTCTATTATCATAATTTTAATTGTAATATTCCAAGATGATATAAGAAGAGGGCTTATAAAAGTTGGACTCGGCTCAATTTTTAAAAGACAGCGTCAAACTAGTTTAACATCAGATAAAGTAATTGATGATTTAACACTTGCTGCAACTAGGCTTTCTAAGGATAAGGTCGGCGCACTTATAGTTATTAAAAGAGATGTTGGCCTTGATGATTTTATTGAAGAGGCAGTCTTGCTAGATGCAATTGTTAATAGAAAATTAATTTTAGCAATTTTTGATAAAAATTCAGCTCTTCATGATGGCGCGATGATTATTGAAAATGAAAGAATAAAAGCAGCAGGTTGTGTGCTTCCGCTAAGCTATAATCCAGACCTTGATCCAAATTTAGGAACACGTCATAGAGCCGGGCTAGGAATTTCAGAAAGATGCGATGCGATAGTTGTTATAGTTTCAGAAGAAACGGGTGGTATTACAATTTGTAGAGATGGAAAATTAAGTAGAAATTTAGATCCTGTTATGCTTCGTGAATCACTACAAAGATTTCTATTGCCTATAAATCAAAAATTGGAGGAAATGTGAAAAATTTAGGTTTATTAATAATATCTTTTTTAATAGCTATATGTTTAACATACTTTGTTAATTCAAAGTCTAGTATGTCTAGCACAAACTTAATTGTGCCTGTAGTAACTTCAAATTTACCACAAAATAAAATTGTAATTGCATCATCAAAATCACAAGTTCAAGTTACTGTTAAAGGACCATCATATTTACTTAATAATGTAAGCAGACAGGGGATAAATCTTAATATCAAGTTCCCTGATAAAATTGGTACTTCATTTAGTACAAAAATTTCACCAAATGATTTTCATTTACCAAGTGGATTAGAGGTATTAAACATTGAACCTCAAGAGCTTACTTTTACCCTTGATAATTTAGTTACTAAATCTGTTCCTGTGGTAGTACCTAGAATTGGAAAACTAGATGAAATGTATAGATTGGTTGGCTTTACAGTTGAACCTGAATCTGTTGATGTGACAGGTTCAGAGCTTGAGATTAAATCATTAACAAGAGTTCAAACAGAATCTGTCGATTTGAGAAATATTACAGAAAATGTTGAACAAGAGGTTAAACTTCGTCAAGTTGGTTCTTTTATTAAACCCTCAAAAGATAGTGTTAAATTAAAAATTTTTATAAGGGAAGTTCAATCAACAAAAGAATTCAAGAGTTTAAATATAGAAATCAGAAATCAAGTTAATAAGGCTTTTGATGTTGATTTTAGAACAGTAGATATTATGATTTCAGGACCTAAAAGAGATGTTCAAATGTTAAGTATAGATAATATTAAACCATATATTTTAATTGATGAAGATACTGCAGAATCAAAACGAGCAAAACTACAAGTTGAGCTTCCAAAAGGATTAGAGCTAGTTAGTGTTAATCCTAAAACAATTTTATTAAAAGAAAAAAAGAATTAAGGGGTTTATTTTATTTAGTACATACAATAAGGAGTATTTATGTCAGTAGTGTTTACAAAAACAGGAATTAGAAGTGTTGCAGGAAAATATCCACTAGAGCCAGAAAGTCTTGTAAGGCTAGGAATGGTTATAGCAAATGTTTTTTCTCAAGGAACCAAAAAAGATGTAGCACCTAAAATCGTTATTGGGCGTGATACTAGAGTGTCAGGATATATGATTGCTAATGCTTTAACTTCAGGACTTCTCGCAGGGGGCGCTAATGTTACATTGATAGGTGTTTTACCAACACCCGCAATCGTATATTATGGTGAAAGTTTAAGGGCTGACGCTAGTATTGCAATTACTGCTTCTCATAATCCGTATCAAGATAATGGTGTTAAAATATTTCTTCCTGACGGTACTAGAATTTCAGATGAAATGCAAAAAAAAATAGATGAACTTTTTCAAAATGATGAAAAATTAGAGTGTGTAAAAGAAATTGGAAAAATAACTAAGATTCAAGATGGGTTAAGAGGATATGTTGAATATTTAAAAGGTTTTTTTCCTAAGAAATTAAATTTAAATGGTCTAAAAATCGGATTAGATACTGCAAATGGTTCATGTTATGAAGCTGCAGAATTGTTGTTAACAGAACTAGGTGCTGAAGTCGAAATAAGAGGTAATAAACCAAATGGAAAAAATATTAATGCTGGATTTGGAAGTGTATATCCTGAGGTTGTTTCAAAGCTTGTAGTAGATAATAGGCTAAATCTTGGAATTGCTGTTGATGGTGATGGTGATAGAATTGTCCTTTCTACAGATGAAGGTGAGGTTATAGATGGTGATGGAATTTTAGCAATTATTGGCGCATATTTAAAAGAGCAAAATGAGTTAGATAATAATGTTATTGTCGCTACTATTATGTCTAATATGGGATTAGATTCTTTCTTTAAAAATATTGGAGTTCAAGTAAAACGTTCAAGAGTTGGAGAAGTGCCGGTTCTAAATGAAATGCAAAAATTTGGTGCAGTTGTAGGTGGAGAGCAATCTGGGCATATGATCTTTAAATGTGCTGGAAACTCAGGGGATGCACTAGTTGTGGCGTTAAAAGTTTTAGAAATTATGGTTTCTACGAAAAAGTCATTAAAAGAATTATTAGCAGGATATAAGAGTTTTCCTCAAAAACTTAAAAATTTAAATATTATTGCTAAACCTGATTTTGATGAAATAGAAGGATATAAAGAGCTAAAAGATAAAGTTCAAAAAGAATTTGGCGATGATGGAAGAATTCTTATTAGATACTCAGAAACAGAGAATAAAATTAGAATTATGGTAGAGCATAAAGATGAAAAAATTTGTGAAGATACTAATGAAATGTTCGTAAAATTCTTTGAAGAAAAAATTGGTGCGTAATAACCATGAATAAACTTTTAAATGAATTTAGAAATAATGAATTTATAATTCAAACTGAAACAGATCTTGAAGATTTTTCTAAGAATTTTTCAAAGGCATTAAAAAAAGGCGATATTGTTTCATTAAATGGAACCCTTGGAGCTGGGAAAACTACATTCGTAAGATATTTAGTAAAAGCTTTAGGTGTCGATGTTTCTGTATCTTCACCATCTTATGTATTAGAAAATATATATAAGGGAAAAGATTTTTCTGTTAGTCATTGGGATTTATATAGGCTTAGAGAATGCCCAATCGAGCTTTTAGATGAAGAGTTTAAGGGCTCAATTGTTCTTATTGAATGGGCAAATAAGTTTGAAGAGGTAAATGAAATATCTGATATTTCGTTAAATTTTGAAATTCTTGAAGATAATCAAAGGAAAATTATTGTAAAATAAAATTATAGTAAAATAAAAAAATGTAAGATTAAATTAAAATTAATTTAATCTTACATTATAAGACAACTTAAAATTTTTCTAATTATTATTGTTGATTACTTTTTTCACTACAAACAGTTCTGTTTGTTAATAGTGGAGTGTTAAAAATATCAATATTTTGTAATATATTTTTACCTTCTATTTCAGCTTTATTAATTATTTGCTGAACTTGTTGGCATCCCCTTATAACATCTGGGTTTTGATAATTTTGATTGTAACCACTATTTCCATTATTTAAGTTATTGCATGTATTTTTAATATTATTAATCTCATTATTTAATAATTGCATTGCTTCATTAAAAGTTTGTTTAAATTCTTTAGTTTTGTATGTCACTTTATAAGAAGTGCAATTATTACCTGGACAAGAATATATAGTTTCGTTAATAACATATGTGTCTATTTTATCCAAAAATTCAAATAATTTTTTATTAAAATTATTTAATTGTGGATGAAAAACATATATGTTTTGAATTGAATTAGCTACGTTTTTATAATTATTTACCCAAGTTATAAACTGTTTCTTGATACCGTATGTATTAATAAAGGTACATTTATCATCACAAAATAAATTCCTTGATGATGTATCTGATAAGAAATTATTTCCCTTATTATCTTTTAATTTCCAAGTTACATTATTTACTGAATTAATTCTAAACGATACCGCTTTTTTATAATTTCCTGGAAAGAATAATTCAGGTTGTCCTTGATTTATTCCACCTGTTATTCCATCTATAGAATTATTTTTTCCTACAGGAATATATATAGGAAATTCATTTTTATTTTCATAACTAAATATTGCAAAAGGAAGTCTGTATAAACTATCAATATCCATACATTCAAACTTCGGTATGACATTTTCACATTTTGGACTATTTGCATCAGCAGTAACACTTTCTAATTCTCCATCTTTATGTTGAATATTCCAAGTTACAGAATTTAAGTTAGTATTCTTAAATATAACTTGCATTACCCCTTTTTTAACACCTGGTTTAAATTCAGTAATGTTACTATTAGGGTTTATTTCATTTTCCATATTAAATTTTGAATAATAATTTCCGGATATATAATTTTGTATAACTTCTTCATTATATTTACCTACGTTATATTTAAGTGATTTTTCAGTATAATTCTCGTAACCAAAGTATGCGGTTAAGAACCCATCGCCATTATCAGTTATACATTCTAGCCTTGGTTTAATAGGAGAAGCTTTTTTTCTTAGCATAACAGTTGGAGTTGGAGTTTGGTAACGTGGAGTATATTGGGCAATGCTTGGTTCATAAAAATTACTACCAATATTTACATATCCTTTATTTAAAAGCATTTCTTTTATTTGTTGTTGTTTAGTCGTACTGTAATATCTTAAACATGTAGCGCCCTTTCCACATGTATCACATAACATCATTGCTTTGATTGGTTTATTTTGTGGCATATTATCTGTAGGACAACGATATGCGTATACATACTTGTAAATCATACCATCTATATTACCTAATGTGCATCCGCCTTTATAAGAACCAATTAAAGTTCCATTTTTTGAAATTTGAATATTTGGTGATCCTGCTAAGCTTTTACATTTGTATTCATCCTCACATGCTCCATTTTTGCATATCTGACCATTTTGACACATTGGATTACATGCAGAAATTTTTGGTGAAGGAGTTTTAGTTTTTGTCGGAGATTTTGTCGGAGTAAAAATATTCCTGTTTACTATTGGAGTTGTTATGATTTTTGATATGCTTGTTTTAGTTGTTGTTGGTGTATATGTAGGTTGAGTAATATTTTTCTTTGCAAAATTTACTATAATACCTTGTGTTTTTGTCATTGTAGGAGTTCTTGTTGGCGTATTGGTTCTGATTTTAGTAGGAGTTTTTGTTGGAGTTTTCGCTAGTGTAGTTCTTATGGGGGTTTTACATGTCAGTGTGTTTATATAACTTATTTTTTTACCTGTTGGCTGTAAAATGCACTCATTTGTTGTTCTACATAAGTAATTTTTAATACTAGTATTTGTTGTATAAAAACTTCCACGTGAAGTAATGGTATAAGATTTATAACCTAATTTTTGACATAATGATTTCGCTGGATCGTAGTGT
>CAKMMH010000068.1 GCA_927798255.1 uncultured bacterium
AGCAGGGGTTATCTGGTATGGAGGTAATAGTGTTATCAATGATTTAAAAAGCCAGGGTGAGTTTATCGCATTCTTAACTTCAGTTTTTTTAATGTACGAACCATTTAAAAAATTAAGTAAGTTAAGTACTAATATTCAACAAGGTTTAACAGGAGCTGATAGAATTTTTGAAATATTAGATGAAAAGCCAAAGATTCTTGATCCTATAACTCCAAAACCATTACCGACTACTAATAATATCGATTTTGAAAATATTACTTTCTGGTACGACACAGAAGAAAGTGCTGAAAATAAAGAAATAGCTCTAAAAAATATTAATTTGTCTATTAAAGAAGGACAAAAAATAGCTCTTGTTGGTTTATCAGGTGCCGGAAAATCTACTCTTGTTGATTTACTTCCAAGGTTTATTGATCCTAAAGAAGGAAGAGTGCTAATAGGAGGTATTAATGTTAAAGATTTTACTTTAAAAGACTTACGTTCAAAAATTGCGATGGTAAGCCAGCATACATTCCTATTTAATGATACAGTTTATAATAATATTCATTATGGTAATTTAAATGCCACAAAAGAAGATGTAGAAAATGCAGCTAAAACTGCTTTTGCTTACAACTTTATAAATAAACTTCCTAATAAGTTTGATTCAATAGTAGGAGAGTCTGGTTTTGCTTTATCAGGAGGTGAAAGACAAAGAATTGCAATTGCAAGAGCTGTGTTAAAAGATGCTCCAATATTAATTTTAGATGAAGCAACTGCTTCTTTAGATAACCAATCTGAAAGAGAAGTTCAAGAAGCTCTTGAGAAACTTGCAAGTAATAGAACATGCATAGTAATAGCTCATAGATTATCTACAATTTTAAATTCTGATTTGATTGTTGTTATGAAAGGTGGACAAATTGTAGAGACTGGGACTCATGAAGAGCTTCTTAAAAAAGCTGGTGAATATAAGAAATTATATGATTTACAATTTAAAGAAGATAAATAAAAAATAATTTTTCTTATGAAAAACATTATTAATAAAATAAAATTTTTTATCAAAGTTTACGTTCTTGGGTTTATAGGTTTCATTGTTACGTATTTAATTAATAAAACTATCAGATGGGAAGTCATTTATGAAGATAATAATGTTAAAGAAAATTTTCCTAGAAGAGGCGTAGCTGCTTTTTGGCATGCTCATCAACTTGTAATGGCTCCAATAACAAATAAAGCGTTTATAAAAAAAAATCATATAAAAGCTTATGTTCTTATTAGTAAACATTCTGATGGAAGACTAATTGCAAATGTTATGAAATATTATGGTCTTGGTTCAGTTGCTGGTTCGACAAGTACTAATGCAAAAGGTGCGAGCTTAACGCTTTTAAAAAAACTTGAGAATGATAACACGCTTATTGGTATTACTCCAGATGGTCCAAAGGGGCCAAAAAACGTTGCAAAGTTAGGAGCTGTGCAGCTTGCTTCACTTTCTAATACACCTATAATTTTAATAGCGTATGATTTTAAAGATAAATGGACATTTAATAGTTGGGATAAGATGTTTCTTCCAAAACCTTTTACAAAAGGTGTGCTTGTCATAGGAAAACTATTACATATTCCTCAAAATTTAACAGATGAACAAAAAGAAATTGAAAGAAAAAGATTTGAAGATGAGTTAAATAAAATTTGTGATATAGCAACAAAAAAGATAGGTACATATGAATAATGTATTATTTTTAATTTACAACATATTAACATTTGTTTTATCATTTTTAGTTTCACCTTTATTTTTGTTAAAAGAAAGAGGAAGAAGGAATTTCTTGGAGCGATTCGGATCTTGGAAAATTAAAAATGACAAGTATATATGGTTTCATGGTGCTTCTATCGGAGAAATAAAAGGGGTTCTTCCAGTTTTAAAGAAAATAAAAGAGAAAGGTGAACAAAAAATTTTAGTTACTTCAACTTCGCCAACTGGGCTTGATGTCGCAAAGGATATTGCAGATGAATGGCATTTACTTCCATTTGATTCAAGCTTTTTTTACAAAAGATTGTCAAAAAGATTTACCCCAACAAAAATTATAATTACCGAAACAGAAATCTGGCCGTCATTTATTAATTATTTTTCAAATAATAATATCGATATGTATAAGATAAATGCCATTATTTCTGATATGACGATAA
This sequence comes from uncultured bacterium, assembly GCA_927798255.1. Classification (GTDB taxonomy): domain Bacteria; phylum Bdellovibrionota_C; class UBA2361; order UBA2361; family CAKMMH01; genus CAKMMH01. The sequence goes on from CAKMMH010000068.1 coordinate 2,152, forward strand.
AAAGATACAAGATGTTTAAGTTTTTCATTGCTCCACTTTTAAATTCTTTTAAAAAGATTATGGTTCAAACGAATAAAGAATTAGAACATTTTAAAAGTGTTGGTGTAAAAGAAGATAAATTAATTGTTGCAGGAAACTCAAAATATGAAATAACTTTAAAGGTAAATAGTGAATATGAAGCTTTAGAAATTTATAAAACTTACTTTCCAGATGAAAATATAAATAAAGTTATCACTCTTGCAAGTATTCGCCCAAATGAAGAAAAAATGCTTTTTCCTGCTTTAAAAGAACTTTGTGATAATAATAATGATATAGGGCTTATTATTGCACCTCGTCATAAAGAAAAGTTTTCTTATTTTGGAGATAAATTAAATGAATATGGATTTAACTTTACAAAATGGACTGAAAATAAAGGAGGAAAAAAAGGATACAAAGTAGTTTTGCTTGATACTTATGGGGAGCTTGAGAAGACATTTTCTTTTTCAAATTTAGTTTTTATCGGAGCCAGCATAGAAAATATAGGAGGACACAACCCACTTGAAGCTATGGTTTATGGTGCGTATGTTTTTATGGGGGAACATTATCAGAATTATGAAGAAATTATTAATACATTACTTGAAAAAGAATATGTATCAATTGTAAGAGAAGAAAAAGATTTAGAAGATTTGTTGGTAGTTTTACAAAACTTTCCTGATTTATTAAAAGAAAAAGGCAAAAAAGCAAAGGAATATGCATATAGTCTTTGCGGAGCAACAAAAATTATATTAAATGAAATAGGAATGTAATCATTTTGAAATTTTTACAATTTTTATTAATACCATTTGAATATTTGTATTACGTTGTAACTTCAATTAGAAATTACCTTTATGATAAAAATATTTTTAAATCAAAAAGATTTGAAGGAATAAAAGTCGTAAGTGTAGGAAATATTTCAGTTGGTGGAAGTGGAAAAACACCTCTTACTATATATCTTGCAAAAAGGTTAATCGAAAATGGAAAAAATGTTGCGGTTGTTTCAAGAGGATACAAGTCAAAAATCAAAAAGGGAGTTCATGAAATAAAAGAAGGAGATTCTTCATCTTTAGTAGGTGATGAACCTTATATGATTTATAAGAATTTAAATTCTAATAATCTTAAGTGTAAAGTTATAGTATCGCCAAAAAGAACAAAAGGAATAGGCTATATAAAGGATAATTATAAAGATGTTGATACTGTTATTTTAGATGACGGCATGCAACATAGGTTCGTGTATAGAGATGTAGATATACTTTGTATAGATGTAGGGAGCAAAAAAGCGAGAGAGGATTTCTTATCTAACAGGTTACTTCCAAGAGGATTTTTAAGAGAAAGCGTAAAACAGGGTTTAAAAAGAACTGATATTGCTGTGTTAAATTATAGAAGTCCATACAAAGATGATATATGTTCAAAAAATGATATAGAAAAAATAAAAAAATTAATCCCAGTAAATATTCCAATTAGTAAATGTTTTATAAATGATATCTCGTTTTTTAATTATAAATATGAACCAGTAGATGTGAAGAAAAATATAATAGTATTTTGTGCAATTGCAAAGCCTATTAATTTTTTTAACACACTAGAAAGTTTTAGGCACAGTATTGTTAAAAAGTACATATTTTCAGATCATCAGGCTATAAGTAATAAAAAATTAGAGCAAATTTTTAATGAAGCTAAAACAAAAAATTTAAATATTGTTTGCACCGAGAAAGATTTTGTTAAGTTAAGTGATAAGTGGCAAAAAGAGTGCTTTTTTGCTAAAATAAATATATGTTTTGATGATGAAAATATTTTAAAAATTTTTCTAATTTAATAATTATTTAATTTATTTGGAGCACATATGAAAAAATTCTTGTTATTTTTATTGGTGTTAATAGTAACCTTTATGGGGTTTGGATATTATCAATATAATAAGGTTATAGAAAAAGTATTATTTTATTCGCAAGATTCAGCAAAAGAAATTTCTAAAATTAAAATAACCGAAGATACTATGCTTGAAACAAGGAAAAAACTTGCAGATACTTGGAAAAATTTTGAAAATGGTACACAAGATATTGATCTTATACTAACGGGTGAAGAGGTTAATGTATTTGTTAAAGATATTGATGAAAATATTAAATTAACAAAGTATATCTATTTAAAAGCTTCCGATTCAAAAATTATTAGTGAATTTTCTATCCCTCTTGAAAAAGCTCCCTTTTTATCAAATAAAAAATTTAAAAGTAAATATTTAAATGGCGAGGGTAGTTTTGAAGTTAAATATAATAAGGATAACCCAAGTGTTATGAAAGTTAAAATTAATAATATTAAAATTGGTGATAAAGATATAAATGAGGTTTCTAAAGATTTTAATGATTTAGATTTAACCTCTGCATTTAAAAAAGACAAAAATTTGGAAGCTGCATTTAATAATATTGATTCTATATATCTAGAAGAAGATAAATTAATTATTAAACCAAAAGTAAAAGAATCTGCTAATCCTAGTGAAAATAATGATACTGCTAATGGCAGTGAAAATGAAAAGAATGGTGAAGAATCTTTAAATGAAGTTTTAAAAGATATCTAAGATTTAGTAGGTTTTTAAATTTTGTATTTTTAGCATGCCTTTCAAGCGTGTTTTAAAAATATTTATTTTAATATTTTTTAATTTGTTTAAAAGGTTAATATGAAAAAAGTAATATTTCATACATTAATTGTCCTAGGTTTGTCTTTTGTAAATTCAAGCTTTGCAAAAGATAGAGAAATCTTAAATGTTTCTTATGACCCAACAAGAGAGTTATATAAAGCCTTTAATGAAGAATTTATTAAATATTGGGAAAAAGAGAAGGGGGAAAAAATTATAGTAAATCAATCTCACGCTGGTTCTGGAAAACAAGCAAGAGCTGTAATTGATGGATTAGAAGCTGATGTAGTAACTTTAGCACTAGCTCAAGATGTTGGTGAAATTGCAAAGCAAGCAAAGCTTATGCCTCTTGATTGGCAAAAAAGATTAAAAGATAACTCAACTCCTTACACATCAACTATTGTTTTCTTAGTTAGAAAAGGAAATCCAAAAGGAATTAAAGACTGGGACGATCTTGTAAAAGATGGTGTTTCTGTTATTACTCCAAATCCTAAAACTTCAGGTGGCGCTAAGTGGAATTATCTTGCAGCTTGGGGATTTGCTCTTAAAAAATATGGAAACTCTGAAGAAAAAGCAAAAGAGTTTGTAAGAAAGCTATTTAAAAATGTACCAGTATTAGATACTGGAGCTCGTGGTTCAACTATTACTTTTGCCCAGCGTGGTTTAGGTGATGTACTTGTTACATGGGAAAATGAAGCGTTCTTAGCTTTAAAGGAAGGTGGAGAGAGAACTTTTGAAATAGTTACTCCTTCAATTAGCATTTTAGCAGAACCAACAGTAAGTCTTGTAGATAAGAATGTAGAAAAACACAAAACAAAAGATATTGCTGAAAGTTATTTAAATTTCTTATACACAGAGGTAGGTCAAGATATTGCTGCTAAGTGGTATTATCGTCCTCGTATGGAATCTGTACAAAAGAAGTATGAATCTCAATTTCCAAAATTAAATTTAATAACTATTGATGATGAAATGTTTGGTGGTTGGGATAAAGTACAAGAAAAACATTTTAGAGAAGGCGGTATTTTTGATGAGTTTTATAAGTAAGAAAAAAACTGCAATACCAGGCTTTGGGCTAACAATGGGAATAACTATTTTAGCTCTTAGCCTTTTAGTCTTACTTCCTCTTTCAATGCTTGTAATAAAGGGGGCATCTCTTTCTTTTTCAAAATTTATAGAAATAATTACATCACAGAGGGCTATAGCGTCTTATAAGCTTAGTTTTGGGGCTTCTTTTATTGCTGCATTTGTAAATGTAGTTTTTGGAACACTTGTTGCGTGGGTACTTGTTAGATATAAATTTCCTTTTAAAAGAGTAGTTGATGCACTTGTAGATCTTCCTTTTGCACTTCCTACGGCGGTTGCCGGTATTACGCTTACTTCATTATACTCGGTACCTGTTTTTGCAGATAATATTGCTTGGTATAATGGATATTTTGGAGTATTGCTAGATAAAATTGGAATAAAGGTAGCGTTTACTCCTCTTGGTGTAATTGTTGCACTTATTTTTATTGGGCTTCCATTTGTAGTAAGAAGTGTGCAGCCAGTTTTGCAAGATTTAGAGCCTGAACTTGAGGAAGCTTCTCTTTGTATGGGGGCAAGTAGAGCAAGAACATTTTTTAAAGTGATACTTCCAAATTTAATTCCTGCAATTTTATCAGGATTTTCTCTTGCATTTGCAAGAGCACTTGGGGAGTATGGTTCGGTTGTTTTTATTTCAGGCAATATGCCAATGAAAACAGAAATTATTCCACTTTTAATTATGACAAGACTTGAGCAGTATGATTATTTAGGCGCAACAGCGTTTGCGATAGTGATGCTTGCTGTGTCATTTACATTAATGCTTCTAGTTAATTTTATAAGCTTTTGGTCTAGTAACAAATACAAAAGTTATAATTAAAATAGGTTTAGAAGATGAAAAAAATATTCCGCAAGGGATATAACAAAGGTTGCGTAGCAACCAGCGCTATCACCAAACACCGAACCCAGTTAGGGGTTCAATAATAAATGATTTGATATATAGATACATTATGGGTAAAAACCTTGAAGAAAAAAATATAAGTTTACTTTTAAGATTAGGAAGGTTAAGTCTAATCTTAATTGCACTTTTGTTTTTAATTTTATTTTTATTTGTTCCACTTGTTGCTGTGTTTGCAGGAGCATTTGAAAAAGGATGGGATACTTATTTAAAAGCGATAACAGAACCTGATGTTATGGCATCTATAAAGCTTACGCTTTTAGTTGCCTTAATCGTAGTTCCTATAAATGTTGTATTTGGACTTATTTCTTCTTGGCTTATTACAAGATTTAAATTTAGAGGAAAGGGGCTTTTACTTACAATATTAGAAATTCCTCTTGCAGTTTCTCCTGTAATTGCTGGTATGGTGTTTATTTTGCTTTATGGAAGTCGAGGGCTTTTTGCACCACTTCTTGAATATTTAGATTTAAAAATTGTTTTTGCATTTCCAGGAATTGTTCTTGCAACGATTTTTGTTACGATGCCTTATGTTGCAAGGGAGCTTATTCCTGTTATGGAAGAAAGAGGAGTTTCTGAGGAAGAGGCTTCGCTTTCAATGGGAGCATCTGGTTTTAGGACATTTTGGTCGGTAACGATTCCGAATATAAAATGGGGGCTTTTATATGGAATAATTTTATGTAATGCAAGAGCTATGGGGGAGTTTGGTGCAGTGTCAGTAGTTTCTGGTCATATAAGAGGAGTGACTAACACGATGCCACTTCAAGTTGAGGTGCTTTATAATGAGTATAATTTTACTTCTGCGTTTGCAGTATCAAGTTTACTTGCGATGCTTGCATTGCTAACACTTATTTTGAAGAGTATTTTGGAATGGAAGTGTAACAAAGAGTAAATGATAACTTCACTTTTTATTTTTACGATTACACCCAAAAGGTGTAACACATAACGAAACGAGCGAAGCGAAGTGAAGTGAAGTGAAGTGGTGCCAGGGGTACGCGGGTTGAACTACCCGGTTGCGCGAAATGCATTCCCACACGCCGCACCCGTTAGGGGGGGCTAACTTATATTGATGTTATATTTTGGAAATGAATTTATGGCAATAGTTTTAGAAAATATAGTTAAAGGATTTTCAGGACATTTAATTGTTAACAAATTAAATTTAACTGTTAATGATGGCGAATCGTTTGTATTACTTGGAAGTAGTGGAAGCGGAAAAAGTACGATTCTTAGAATCATTGCAGGGCTTTTATATCCAGATGAAGGAAAAGTTTTTTTAAATGGTAATGATGTAACAAATGTTGCAATTCAAAAAAGAGATATTGGTTTTGTATTTCAAAACTATGCAATTTTTAAACATATGTCAGTTCTCGACAATGTAGAATTTGGGCTAAAAATTAGAAAAGTAAAAAAAGATGAAAGAAGAAGGCAAGCTCTTTCTATGCTAGAACTTGTAGGGCTAAGCGGCCTTGGGGAGCGTTTTCCAAATCAACTTTCAGGAGGTCAGCGTCAGCGTGTTGCGCTTGCTAGAGCCTTGGTTTATAAACCAAAAGTTTTATTACTTGATGAACCTTTTGGTGCATTAGATGTCGAAATAAGAAGTAACTTAAGAAAAACACTTTTAGATATTCAAAGAACGTTAAATGTTACAATGATTCTTGTTACTCATGACCAAGAAGAAGCTTTTGAACTTGCAGATAGAATAGGAGTAATAGAAAGAGGAAATCTTGTTGAGGTAGGAACACCAAGTGAGCTTTACTACACGCCTAAAAAAGAATTTATTGCAAAATTTGTAGGTGGTGGAAATGTAGTGGTGGGGAGAGAAAAAGATAAAGAAATAAGAATTGGAAGTGCAACGCTTCCTTTTCCTAAAAATGCAAAATCTTATGAAGAGGGCGCACCAGTTAGAGTGCTTTTTAGACCTGAGATGGTTAAGTTTAGTAAGAATGATTTACAAAGTAATGATAAAACCCTTTTTAACATAGGTGTTGGGGAACTTAAAAAATATTCATTTAAAGG
>CAKMMH010000069.1 GCA_927798255.1 uncultured bacterium
CTCTTTTTCACTTTATTGACAATTATTTTGATTTTAGTTAAAATTCAAAAGTCTTTTTAGATGGTGGATATAGCTCAGTTGGTAGAGCCCCGGATTGTGGTTCCGGTTGTCGTGGGTTCGAGCCCCTCTATCCACCCCATTTTTTACCTTTCTATTGTTTCATATTCTATTTATATCTTTTTTGTTTTTATTATTTAAATTTTATTTAGAATCCAAGATAGAATTTAAGCATCATACAATTCTTGGAAATCTTCTGAGCTCGAAACTTGAGGGCATCTTCTCATATGATTACCTTTTAAATATGAAATCATGACATCTTTTAATTCTTCTAGTGGTTTTATTATCATCTTTTTAAGAGAATGAAGAAGCATAAATCCAAGAATCAAAACAAAATTGTAGGAAAAACTATTACACACATACCAATATATTGTAATCTTTTTTCTGAATTAGTAGCATTTTGCATAGCTTGTCTATTTACTTGTGCTAAGTCTGCAATATAGCCAATAGTTTGCTCTTCTGCTTCTTTTTTCCCTCAAAGGCTAAACGGTATGTCTTTAACTATTTCGAATTTATCAGGTAATCTTAACTCTGTAAGATTTTTACCAATCATAGATTGTTTTAAATTAACTTCAATAAAACTTATATCCTCAGAACTTTCTTCTGAAAATGCATCTTGATATAAAATTTATTTGCAAATCTTTTTTCCAAGTAACAAAAAGATTACAGAAGAAATACTCATAATCCCAAGCCCGCCAACTTGTATTAAAAGCATCAAAATTATTTGCCCTACAAGTGTTAAATTTGTACTTATATCTTGTACTGACAAACCTGTAACGCAAACGCCGCTAATAGATGTAAATAAAGCATCTATAAAAGACATAGTGCCAGAAAATGGTAAGGATAGTAATATTCCACCTAGTAAGCATAAAAATACAAATGTTGTAGGTAAAATTCTTACAGGTGAAGAGGCAACATAATTAAATATTGGTTTATTTTTTATTATTGATATTACAAAACTTTTTATTTTATCAATACTTATAATAATTAAAATAAAAATTCTAGGCTAATAAAAATGCTTAACTAAGAAAACTTTATTAAAAAAACTATTTTTAACTTATTTTAAAAGTTATATTTCAATAAAAAAAGTATATTACAAATTTTAAATTTCATTAACTTTATTTTTTTCTTTTACTTTTATAAAATATCTAACAGCTTATGGCTCATCAATTTATTTAAAAGTAAGTATTATAAAAAATGATTATAAATAATATAAATATTTTTGAACCTACAAATATAGTTGAACTTCGCGATAGTTTATCGGCACTTTATCCTCATAATTTGATTTTTAATTATTTTAGCACTTTTTCATTTTCAAAATTTTATATTCCAAATCTTTATTTCATGTTTATTTGTTTTCTTATTACTTTTTATCTTATGCATTGTAAGAAACTAAAAAAAATTTATAATTATTTCGAATTCTTATTTGTAGTTCAATATCTAATGATAATGCACATACTTTTAAATTAAAAATTTTTTAAAGTGGAGATTAAAGTATATGTTAAAAATTGGTTGTCACTTATCATCTTCAAAAGGTTTTCTTGCAATGGGAAAAGAAGCCCTTTCTATTAATGCTAATACTTTTCAATTTTTTACAAGAAACCCACGGGGTGGAGCTGCAAAAGAACTTGACCTAGATGATGTTAAAAAATATATAGAATTTGCAAAGACTAATAATTTTACAAACATTGTGGCTCATGCTCCATATACGATGAACCCGTGTGCAAAAGATGAGAGTATTAGAACTTTTACAAAGACGATGTTTCAAGATGATATAAATAGGTTAGAACATATTCCTCAAAGCTATTACAATTTTCACCCAGGAAGTCATGTCATGCAAGGCGTGGAAGTTGGAATAAAATATATTGTAAAATTATTAAATGATACTCTTTTTAAAGACATGCAAACAACTGTTCTTTTAGAAACGATGTCTGGAAAAGGAAGTGAAGTAGGAAGAAATTTTGAAGAATTAAAAACTATAATTGATGGTACAATATTAAATGAAAAGCTTGGCGTTTGCCTTGATACGTGTCACGTGAATGATGCTGGGTATGACATCGTAAACAATCTTGAAGGAGTATTAGAAGAATTTGATAAAATAATAGGTCTAAATAAACTTAAAGCAATTCATTTAAATGATACGATGAATCCTTTTGCATCACATAAAGACAGGCATCAAAAAATTGGAGAAGGACATATAGGATTAGAAGCTATTACTAAAATTATAAATAATAAATACCTAAAAGAGCTACCTTTTATTTTAGAAACTCCAAATGATCTTGATGGTTATAAGCAAGAAATCAAAATATTAAGAGAAAATTTTTTAAATTAGTAAGGCACACATTCTCATACCTTTTTTCGCCTTGCTAAAAAATGATCAAGACGTAAAAAGGTATTTTAACTTGGCGCGGTTAGATGATGTATGATAACCCCATACAGCAAAGCAATATCACTTACCTTTATTTTGGTTATCCACAAGGGGTAATGACATTCAAAAATTTTTATACAAAACATACATTTGAGTCGAGAGATTATAAGATTTTAAAAAATTTTGTTTTTACTTTTTGATTTTTGCTAAAATTATACCACTTTAGTGGCATCCCATAGCGCGAAGCGCGGTGTCAGAGCGTAGTAAGCAAGCACATTGGCTATCCATCAAATAACGACGCAATCTTGGATGCATTGCAAACATAAAAAAATTTTAAACTTTCTTTTGGCGATTGTAAAACGAGAATGTAAAACGGACGAGGCAAAAATATTTTTATTTTCAAACATTCTCTACACGACTGTAAAACCGATGAGGCCCGCGGGTTTGAAAAGACAAGGCATTTGTGTGCGGGCAACCGGAGGCGTACTCATTGCTACGGTGAGGATTGCCCGTACGCAAATAACGCAGAATTTTTTGATGCATCATCGGTTTTACTCTTCTTTAGGGCTAAAGTAGTATATAAAATTAAACGGAATCCCATCTCTTAAAATTTCAATATTTGGCTTATCTTTTTTACTATTATCATAAACATCTTCAAGAACATTTATGTAATTTTTAAATTGAGAGCCATCTTGAATAACGTAACCTGCGGCAGAAACGATAATATCACCATCTTTTAAACCTAAAATATCATATGCCGCGCCTTTTTTTACATCAAAAAGACGATACATAGGATAAGTTCTTGCTTCTTGTTTTGCTTTTCTTTGGAATATTTCTATAACACGAACAGAGTTTACTTCTGCGTTAATTAATGATTGTCTATATTTCATTCTATCTACTGCCATCTTTACTGTAACAACACCAGCTTCTTGATGGCCTCTAATTGAATCAATTTTTATAGCCCCTTCTCCAGGTTTATGTTTAGGAGTTAAAGAACAACTAACTATAAAGCAAACTGATACACAAAGAGCAATTTTTATAATATTTCTAAAGTACATAATTTTTCTAACTCCTTATTATTTAACCTTTGAAGTTTTAAACTTTCTGCAAGATAAATTGAACGAATCTTTTCATAAGTTTCTTCTAACTTATCATTTACTACCAAATAATCTATAATTCCACCTTCATTTTGTAAAGACAAAAAAGTATCATACTCTCTTTTAGCGCTTTCTAGACGATGTTTAAAATCTTCTTCCTTAAATCCAGGGCGATTCATAATACGCTCCTTCATTACTTCAAAAGATGGCGGCACCAAAAATATAAGAGTTGCTCTTTCCTTTAGTTTCTTTTTAACATTTATCGCACCTTTTATATCAATATCTAGAAGTAAATCAAGATTTCCATTGTTTGCCCTATCATATTCTGAAAGGAGCGTACCATAATATGAAGTATGCACAGGTTCCCACTCCAAAAACTCTTCATTTTTAATTTTTGTTTCAAATTCTTCTTTAGTTATAAAATAATAATTAACGCCATTTACTTCATTAGGGCGTGGTTCACGAGTCGTAGCAGATATTGAAAAAGTAACTTTATCTTTAAATTCATCTTGAAGCATTTTCATCATTGTACCTTTTCCACTAGCAGTTGGACCTACAATAACAAATGCAAAGTTATTTCTTCCTATTAATTTATCTTCTATTAAATTTAAATTATTAGTCATAGTTTATTTAACCTTAAAATATTTATTCAATGTTTTGTATTTGTTCCCTAATTTTTTCAAGCTCTGCTTTTGCCTCTACCACATTTGATTGAACTACCGCATCACTTATTTTTGAAGCAATTGTGTTAAACTCTCTTGAAATTTCTTGCAAAAGAAATTCTAACTTTCTTCCAAGAGGATATTCTTTCATAATTTCATCTTTTTGATTAAAGTGACTTTCAAGACGGACTAATTCTTCTGTAATATCTAATCTATCAACGATTAAGGAAACCTCTGTTATAATTCTATCTTCATTTAAACTAATATTTAAATCCTTTGTAACATTTAATATTTTTTCTTTTAAATTATTAAAATAAGCATTTGTATCTTTTTTATTATTTTCTAATTTTAAAATTTCATCTTTTATTAATTTTAATTTCTTAAATCTACTTTCGATATCATTTCCTAACGCATCTCCTTCTTTTTCTTTCATTATACATAATTTCTCTAGAGTATTCTTTAAAAGATTAATAATTTCATTTTCTTCATTTTCAAAGAGCAAAACAGAGCTTGAAGTTATTACATCTTTTTTACCTAAAATATCAATGACATTTTCTTTAGAAATGCTAGTAGATAAATAATTTTCCAAAGTTTCTTCATAGACTGCTAAATAAGATTCAAAAAGAGCTTTATTTAAAGTTAAAGATGGTTCTTTATTTAAATTTTTTTCTTCTCTTTGGATAATAACATCAAGATGTCCCCTTGAAACAAATTCTGAAATTATTTTTCTAAAATTATTTTCGAGGCTCCAATAAACTTGTGGGATTTTAAAATTAATATCTAAAAACCTATGATTTACTGACCTAATTTCTACTGTTAGTTTAAAATCATCATTTTCAAATTCGCTTTTTGCATAAGCTGTCATGCTTTTAATATTTGACATATAATTTTTCCTTTTATCCATTAAATTAATTTATATTCTTTTATTTTATCTAAGATCATATCAGGGGTTAAATTTTTCATACAGTTATTATGTTTTAATGGACAATTTTTTTTGTAGCATGGAATACAAGGTAATTTTAACTGAAGTGCTAAATGTTCCATTTTATACGGTGCAACTCTTTTTATAATTGTTGGACCAAATAAACTAATGTATGGCACTTCTAATGCGCCAAAAAGGTGCCCTGCTCCAGAATCTGGGCCTACACCAAATTTTAATTCTTTAAATATTGCAACTAAGTCTGTAAGTGTAGTTTTTCCGCAAAGGTCAATAATTTTGGTCGAATCATTTTTTAATGAATCTTTTATTTCTTTTGCTAAATATGCCTGGCCTTTTGTCCCAATAAGTACAAAATTTAAATTTTGATTTTCATCTAATAATTTTTTTATAAGTGTATTATAATTTTTAACTTCATAATTTTTTGATTTCCATTGCGAACCAAGAACGATTCCTATACATTCTTTATTTTTTAAGGAATTTTCAAATTCTTCTTTTAATAAAGCACCATGAGTAAATGCAAATATTAAATTTTCTTTTTCATCATCAATATCTAAATTTAAAAATTTTAAAAATGCTAAATATTGCTTAATTTTAGGAGTATCTTTGGGATAATAATCAATAAAATGATTATTAAATAGAAAATTAAATTCCTTTGAATCTTTTTTACTAAATCCGACTCTTATCGGAGCTTCCGAAAAAATAGAGAAAATCCCACTTTTTAAAATTCGTTGCATATCAAAAGCAATATCGAATTTTTTTGATCTTAAAATTTTTATAGTATCTAAAAATCCCTTTAATTTATCCTTCTTTTTAAAAATGATTACATCATCAATGTTTTTATCAAGCGCAACGATATCCTTTAAAGAATTTTCTACAAGCCAAGAAATTTTACATTTTGGATATTTTTCTTTTATGTACGCTGTGATAACAAGACCTCTTATTAGGTCACCAAGCGAACCTGTTAATATTACTAAAAGTGAAAAATCATTTTTTTCTAATATCATATTTAATCAATTACCAATTTTTAAAAGTTTTCCATATTATTAAAATTATCTCTTAAGTTTGCACATAAACATTCTGAGAGCAAATCACAAAGATTATGTTTTATAACGGCTCTTCGCCATCTTAGGATATACTTATCTCGTAATTCATTATAGCTTCCTTTAAAGAAACGAGCTTTATCAAAATCTAAAATATATAAATTTTCGTTTTCATCAACAATTACATTTCCAGGGTGTAAATCCACATGAAAGATTTTATTTTTAATTAAAATCTTTATTTGACGAGCAAGTTCTTTAGTATATTTTTCAATTTTTATAAAATCATTTTCTTTTAAAAAACAAAGATCAAATGTATTTTCAATTTCTTTTGTAGCAAGCCAATTTCTGTAAACAAATCCTCCTTTTATTGCATAGGCTATATGAGTTGGAGCATTTACACCTTTTCTCTTAACAAGTTCTAGGAATTCGAATTCTCTTTTTGCTCTACTAGCCGTAAAAGTAGAAAGATAATAATGTTTATTTATAAAATGAAGAACGCCGCCACGTCTATAGTGTTTTACGACAACTTTCATAGAACCGATATCGCCTTTTACGACACTTCCCCCTTGATTTGTTGCCGATCTTGCACCATGAATCTTGGTTTTTAAAAGTTTATATAAGCTTAAAAGCTCTTCATCTTCTAACATTTGCTTTGAATAAATTTTAATTTTTCAAACTTTTTGTTTATTAAATGATAAATCGTGCATAATGAAATTTTCAAAAAATCTTAAATAAAATTAACTTGTTAAAGTCTATCATAGGGTAAAACAAAGGACAAGCTAGAGAAAAAATGAATAAAAACTTAATGCTAGCAATAAGCGTTACAAAAAAAAATTAGCGACACAACAATTAAGTAGATATCGCCAAATTAAGTTACAGAAGAGATACTTAAACCTTTTTCTATGAAATATCTTCACAGTTAATATATGAATTTGTAACTACAGGAGCATAATCACCGCCCCCCTTTCGATCACCACAAACATATTGTGAAAGCGTATCAAACATGAACGCGATTTTGCAAAAGAACATAGCAAAAGCTATTCCAACAAGGAAAAAAAGTATAGTCAACGCATCAATTAGCATTGCCAAAAATCTTCTAAATTCCTTCATGATAGTACCCTTTCAAATTATCTAGCTACTAAGAAGCAATTTACTAAAAAACAAAAGAGCATCTCTTCTCCCTCAATTGTAATGTATTTATTATACTAAATGATAAAACTTAAAAGAGTTAAATGTGACATCTTTATTAATTTTAATTAAATAAAATTGAAATTTTGATAATACAAGAAAAAATGCACGGTTGCCGTACTATCTCTTATTAACGATAACCATGCAAAAATACGAGCATTATTCTTTCTTAAAGTCAATGAGCTTAAGCATCGTATCTCTAATAAGTAAAAATGCCCATCTAATAATTAGGATACCTCCTAAAATTCCTATTAACGCATCAAAGTAGGTTAAGTTAAAATACTTACCCACAAGAAGCGCAATGATTGCCAAAACTGATGTTAACGCATCTGTCAAAATATGAAAGTAAGCAGCTTTAAAGTTAAAGTCCTCGTGTTGCAAATGATGTTTGTCGTAAGTGTGTTCACCTTTAATTTCTTTATACTCCATTATAAAGATGCAAATCACATTCACAATCAAGCCCACGAAAGCAACGAAAATTGCTTCATTAAACTCAATGTTTTGAGGATTAAACAACCTTAACGCGCTTTCGTAAATGACAGAAAGTCCAGTCAACCCTAAAAATAGCGAGCTTGTATAAGCTGCCAAATCTCCTATTTTATCTGTTCCTTTAGGAAATGATTTTGAGTTCTTAAACTTTCTTATAAGGATATACGAAACAAGTGTTAATCCTAAAGCAAGGACGTGTGTTCCCATATGGAAACCGTCTGCTAAGAGCGCCATTGAACCTGTTATAAATCCAAACAAAATTTCCAAAACCATTGTGATAGTAGAAACGACTATTACACTCAAGGTTTTTTTCTCGTTTGAAAATTCGTGATGATGATTCATAAGAATCCCTCTTAAAAGTTTACCTTTCTAAAAAATAATAAATTACAATATTAAACCGTATCAAAATGGTTATATATTGAAAGAAACAACCTCTTTATTAGTAGTAAATATTAGCATTTTTATAAAAAATGTCCAAAGCTAAGAAAGAAAAATAAGAAAAAAACGGAGAAAATATAAGGAAAATTATAGATATTATAATTTATAATTAAGAGTACGTCCTGAGGGATTCGAACCCACGACCCTTTGGTTCGAAGCCAAATGCTCTATCCAACTGAGCTAAGGACGCGAAAGAAAATAATACATAAATTATATAACATTTTTTACTACATCTTCAAGTAAGATAGAATCACTATTAAATTCTGCCACCATTATATCGTCTATAAGACTTCCTCTTTCTCTTACTTTTGTAATCATTTTTTCAAAAATCACCTGATTTAGTTCATCTATTTTATTTATAAATCTTCTTAAGGTATCTGACTCCATGTTAGTAAGTTTTCTTGAAAAAAGTAAAATTTTATCTCCTTTTTCTAAATCAATATCTGCAAACTCTACACTTACTCTTGAATTTTCACCTACATTTTT
>CAKMMH010000070.1 GCA_927798255.1 uncultured bacterium
AAAATCTGATGTATTTTTTATTCCTAAAGATTCACCTTTTGAAATTGCAAACCTTACTGAAAAACTAGTATGCAATCAAATTCCAAATAAGTTTGGATTTTCTTTAGATGATATAATGGTATTAACTCCAATGAATAAAGGTCCACTTGGAACAATAGAATTAAATAAAAGGCTTCAAAATGCGATAAATCCAATAGAAGCGTTAGATACGGAGCAAGAAATTATTGTAAATGACACATCTTTTAGACTAAATGATAGAGTATGCCAAAGAGTAAATAATTATTCCCTTGGTGACAGTGGAGTATATAATGGAGACACCGGTATTATTACAAGAGTAAACTCTTACGCACAAACACTTCATGTAAGACTTTGGGACGGAAAAGAAATAGAATATCAAAAAGCAAATTTAACTGAGCTTCAACTTGCATACACATTAAGTGTTCATCGCTCACAAGGAAGTGAAATACCATGTGTTGTACTTTTACTTCATAATTGCCATCACATGCTTTTAGAAAGACAATTAATTTACACAGCAATTACCCGTGCAAAGAAACTTCTTATAATTATTGGACAACAACAAGCACTAGCTTATGCAATCAAAACTCAAAATTCAGTAAAAAGAAATAGCATGTTAATAGAAAAAATAAAAGAAACAACTAATAACGAAAATTCAAACGAATAAAATACTAAGGAAACGCTAGCTGATTGATTCAAAAAATCCCCCACACGCCAACCCAACAAGGGTTCAACTAAAACTTACTAACTCTAAATCTAAATAAATTTAAAAAAACGTTTGACAAAACTACTGTCGCTAAAAGAATATAAAGAGGGTTAAACGATAGTAATACCAAAACCACTAACGAAATTATTAAGTATGCAGTAAAATGTTTTAAAAACTTTTTATAAGATTTTATATATCCAACTATTTTATCAAAGCTAGTTAAATTATCACCAAAAATTACTGCATCAAGATTACTTGTCTCACATATTACTGGATCAAAAACACCGATATTGTGACGAGCTAATCTCATTATTTGTTTTTCTGTATTTAAATTACTAAAAAATATATTCTCCCCAAAAGAATTAATCTTATCAACGTAATTTTTTAAAGACAAACCACCAAAAATATTTGCAACACTTACTCCAGCATTTTTTCCAATATTATCAACTAACGCTTCCGGTTCTCTACTTGTTAAATAGAAATTTGACTCTAACGAGTTAACATTGTCAACAAGTTTTCTCATAGCAGGCATAAATTCTTCTGTTAAAGTAAAATTTCCTACTATCATATCATTTAAAGCTACATATAGAACTTTCTGCCCTTTTTGTTCATTAACAAAATCAGATTCCTGAGCTTGAACTTTCATCTCAATCATGAAAGGCTCTTCACCAATTACAAAACGAGTCCCAGCTAAAAATGAAACAAGATTACAATCACTATATTCCATATAATCATCTAGCTTATAAGCTTTAATAATCTTTTGTTTTTTAGCTATAAATAAATTAACTTTTTTTATCATAGGAGTATCTGATTTCGCAAAAATTGAAAATAATGCTTCTAATAAGTATGATTCATCAATTCTTTCATCATACAATCTGAAACTCTCAACAACATAATCTCTAGAAAATACACTACTTGAAAAATCAAAAACAAAATTTTTAATTACTAAAAATGTATCTAATACATATTTTTTTGCAATAAGTATATTATCTGAAAAAGCACGCTTTAGGATAAAACTAGAAAGTGCATCTCTAACAATAAAAATTTTAAAAAATGAAAATATCACTAGACAAGAAATTAAAAATGATAAAATAAAATTTAAAGAAAAATCAGATAATAATATAAAGTTAATTATAAATGCACCTAAACAAGTTAACGAAAAACTTATATATTCTTTTTTTCCCAAAATATTCTGACTAGTAGAATTTATTGCATCTTGGCACTTTGAAATATTGTCATAAATAAAAGTATCTTCCCATAAATTATCAACTCTGATAATTAATTCACCATCTAAAATTCTACTTCCCGCAAAAGCATATATTTTCTTTGTTAAAATATTGGTCTCAGCCTCACCTGCATAAATTCTTTTTGATACTATTGCTTCACCATCAACCACTTCTCCATCAAATGGAAGAATATCACCAACTTTTAAATAAACTAGCTCATTTCTTCTTAAATCTTTAAGAGGCTTGCTTTGAAGTGTCGCACTTTGCAAATTGCTTGTACTTGCAATATTTACAAAATCTTTAACCAAATAATCTTTTTCAATATCTAAATCTTCTTTAATTCTACCAAGCCCTGCTACAAAACATATATGTTCAAATACATAAAGCATGCTTCCCACAAAGAAAAAATTTCTAAACATTGTATTATCAATTTCTCCTTGTACTAGCTCGACTACGGCATATATACCAGAAATTAAAATTGCACTAATTGTTACTAAAGACAATTTATCAAAAAAATTCGCACAACTGCAGAAAAAATTTTTAAAAAATGGGCGAGTAAGATAGTACATATTTATAATTAGGGAAATAACTAAGAGTGCTATGACTCCATTATGTTTATATTCACTATCTAGCTCTGTATTATTTAGATATTTTGAAGTTATGAAAAAAAATAAATATGAAAAAACTATTGCGAGCAAATCAGCAAAAGTATACGCCTTTTTACTACCATCACTTTTTAAATTAATATCATCACTAGGATTTTGCTGATTTACATCAAAGTTATCACTTTTAAGCTCATCGTTGATTTCAAGTTCTACTTTATTTGAAGAATTACTAGACTTAGTAACAATATTATTTGAAATATTATTTGAAATATTTTTGTTATCTAATGCAGTATCACCTAAAATAAACTTTTCAACATTATGATCATTATCTTTATTTTCTATTGAAAATTCACCTAAACTACGATGAGCTCCCATTTTATACTACTCTCCACGAACATACTTCTTTTTTGTTGGAACTAATTTTGTTTTTTGTTCAAAAAGCACCTTTTTTCCGGCAACTGGATCATATTTCATTAGAGATAGTTTTGCTTCACCTTTATTTTTTTTCTTATTTCTTCTTAAAGTATAAAAATACCCTGTATCTTCTGAAGACATTAAAAATATTGTTTCTTTTGCAATTTTTGCCATTTTTACCTTTACATATATAAAAATTCACGTCACTATCATACACATAAGACAATAAAATAGTATGACCATTAACTTAGCTAACGTGAATGGTTACAAAAAATTTTAAAAATTTGTCTTATTAATATGCCAAAATACAGTTAAAGTATCAAGTGTTATAACTAAAAAAGGCTAAAAATTTAAGGAAAAAATATGTACAAAATCGATGATATAGTATTTGTTAAGCCCCTTAAAAAAGAAGGATTTATTCTTAAAATATTAAACAATAATAAATACTTAGTAAAAGTTAACGAAATCTGCATAAATGCTTTAGAAAATGACTTAAAACATATAGATAAGTTAGTCACAAAAAACACAAAAAATAATAAAAAAATCAAAAATATAACAAATTCAAAAGCTCAAAACCTTTATAAACATTCAAATAAGATAAAGACAATAGATTTACATGGTGTGAAATATGCAAACTTAGAAGAAATCGTTCTTAGGGAAATAAGTAACGCTGTGATGCAAGGCTACAAACAAGTTCATCTTATGCATGGAATTGGGCATGAAATTCTAAAAAATGCTCTACCTAAAATTCTTGATACTATCTCTGTAATAAGTTCATATAAGGAAACTGAAAATCCTGGAGTAATGGCAGTGTATTTATAAAAATCTGCTACTAGCTATCAACATTCTGCTACCAGATTTATTCCCTATTTAATAATTTCCATTAATTTTTTATAAACTTCAAGATGCGAAACCTTTTGACAAGCATTCGTTCCAAGTTTACAAACTTTTGTACCATGTCTTCCACACGGTCTACACTTTAAATTTTTATCTTCTAAAATTACTGCTTTTTCATTTTGCCAAGGACCAAATCCAAACTCTGGAACTGTTGCACAAAACACAACGACACAAGGCACTTTAAACGCAGATGTTAAATGTAGCATCATGCTATCATTACAGACAACCCCTTTTGCCTTGCTTACTAAATACATTGTTTGCTCTATAGTTGTTCTTCCAGCCAAATTTATAGCTTTTGTGCCATTTGATATATAATCACAAATTTCAAATTCTGACTTTGAACCAGAACAAATAACATTATATCCTTCTTTTAACAATTTATTTAAAAGCGCCTTATACTCATCTTTATCCCATCTTTTTGTATTCCAAACGCTTCCTGGTGATAAAACTATATACGAACCAATACGTTCTATTTCTTCTACAAAGCCTTCGCCTATAATTTCTCGTGAAGGTAAATATAATTTAATATCAAGTTTAGGAGTAAAACCTTCTTTTAAAGTTTCATTTGATAAAATTGATAAATTTCTAAGTGCATCATGCTTTGTTGTATCTCTAAATATTCTCTCTGTATACAAAAAAGAAAGCTTTGCACTTTTAAAGCCAACTCGCCTTTTAATGCCTGTCAAATACAACATTAAGGAAGTTCTATGCGATTTTTGAAGTGAAAAAACCATATCAAAATTATAACTCTTTAATTCCTTTACTTGTTTAAAGAAATCTTTAATACCACCATGATTTTTTTTATCATACGTAAGAGTTTTGTAGACATTAGGATTATACTTAAAAAATCTTTCTGAAAGTGGTGTAGTTAGTGTATAAATATCAGCATTTGGATATATAGATTTTAAATTTTCTACTACAGGTGTTGATAAAATAGTATCACCTAAAAATGCTGTTTGAACTAATAGTATTCTCATAGTGGAAAGAGTAACTCCAATTTTAAAATAAAAATATTGCTAATAGCACTAATGATAGAAAAAGACCGACTATAAGAGCTATCCAAAACAAGTTGCTTTCCCAAAGTCGATAATTTACATTATCATTTCCTTTTGCTAAATCAGATGGCATAAGTGGATCAATTTTTTGAAAAACGTCTGCCCTTCCTGCCAATTTCTTTTTAAAAACATCTGTAGCATCAAAATCCCCTTCTTCCCAAGACTTTAAGCTTTTAATTATCTGCTCAGCATTTTTAGCTTTCCTAAGCCTCTCATCTTCTGATTCAATTGGAACATCACTATCAGCATCTTTATAAGCATTTTCTTTGAAAAAAAGAACCAGAATTGTGTAATTATCAACTGTTATTTCATCTTGTGATTTTAATAAAACTTTACCAGTTATTTCGTTTCCATTAATACAAATAGGAAACTCTTTAGATATACTATAAACTATCACTTCATCTTGACGAGATTCGACAACAAGCGCAGGTTTTGAACTTTTATGCTTTGATACTAAATTTAATTGACCGCCAACGCCACCAATTACCAATGACTTACCAAGTTTATTTAAAGGAAAATCATTAATAAAAATATCATTTTCAAATACTGCAAGTGTTCCACAAACATCATCTGAAACATAATTTACATCTTGTTTAAATCCTATAACAACATTTGCAAGTTGTAAAAAAGTTGGAAATGCTGCAATATTCCATTTATTTGGCAAAGCATCTTGGCCTTCAACCCATGAACCATTTGTACTTTCTAAATCTTTATAAAGTAAAAATTCTTCAAAAATCAATAATTTTCCATGTTCCCTAGAAATTCCGGATTCATTTTTGATAATGTCTAGATCTCCTTCACGACCTAACGTGTAAGTCCCTACTTGAATCTCTTCTTCTTTTTCTATTTTATTGTCTTTTACAAGTGAAATTTTAACAGTCATTTATTTTCCTATTTAGTTTATAAACTAATAATACAACAATTATTTACCGAACACATCATCTAAAATTTTTTTTTCATCATTACTTTCCGCAACACTTTTTATAACACCTATATTGTTTTTAAAAGGTTCTTGAATATACTCACTTAACATTTCATAATATTCTTCTTCACCTTTAGTTTGAGGAGAAGAATGTTTAAGTGAATATGACATTAACATAGAAATCTTTATCCCTGCATCAGATAAATCCTCATCATTTGCCAACATACTAAAAATTTTTGAAGTGTAATATATGACCATGAGACTAGGTTCACGCTGAACAGTATTCCCCTTCTTTGTCATTAATGCTTTATTAACAGTACAAAAAATTTTAATTTTTCTGAAGAAATCTTTGCAAGAACCACATGAAGATTTCGCATCGAGACTGTTTGATGCAATTTCACCTAACTTACCTGCTCTACCATCTTTTTTTAGTTCTTTACAAAATTCTTTAATTAAAGGCACATATTGTTTATCAATTTGCTCAATTTTCTCAGGCTCTCCCCTTAAATCAATCTTTAAAGCATATGCGCTATTTTTAAAAAAGGACTGCAAAAAAATACAACCTATAAAAAGGAAACCTAAAAAAACACATGTTGAAAAGATCTTATTTTTCATTGTTAATAATTAATTTTGTTTTCTCTTTATAGAAATCTATTTTACTTAATTTCTTAGAGGCCGCAATATCAATTATTACCTTAACATTTGGATGCATTTGCAAAATTGACGCAGGGCACATTGAGGTAATAGGTCCCTCAACTAGTCCTTTTACAGCATCTTGCTTACTTTCCCCAAAAGCAAGAAGCAAAATTTCCTTTGCTTCCATAATAGTTCCTATTCCCATAGTTATCGCATAATGAGGCATAAGCTCAATTGAGCCAAAATCTGAAATATTAGCCTCTCTTGTATCTTCCATTAAAGCTTCAAGTCTAGTTCTAGAAGTAAGAGAGCAAGAAGGCTCATTAAATCCAATATGCCCATCACGTCCTATTCCTAGGAGCTGGATATCTATTCCACCAGCATTTCTTATATTTTCTTCATACTCATTGCACTCTTTTTCAACATCTTGAGCCATACCATTTGGAACATGAGTATTTTCTTTTTTTATATTTATTTTAGAAAATAATTGATAATTCATAAAATAATGATAAGAACCTTCTTTTGTAGGAGGCACATTGTAATACTCATCAAGATTAAAGCTCTTAACATTAGTAAAATCCAAACCTTCCTCATTATGCTTTTTAACAAGCTCACCATACAAAGGGATAGGAGTTTTTCCTGTAGCAAGGCCTAAGACTGCATTACTTTTTGTCTTAACAACATCTGAAATAATTTTTGCACCAAGAGTACAGCCTTCAAGATTATCATTAACAATTATTACATCCATTTTAGCCTCCTATAGCTTTCAATTTAAACTTACTTAATAAAACTTACTTACCAAGGTAATTTTTCAACATTATCTCTTACCTCTTTTAAGAAATATGTTAAGTATCTCTCCATATAGTCTTTTGTTGAAATTTGATTTAACGCAACACTTGTTAAATCAAGAAAACATGAAACATAGTTACTTTTATCTAAAGTATATGGGTCTGCATAAGTAGAGTTTGCTTGAAGCCTTGCAATTGCTGCCTTATCGTATCTTTTACCACTTGCAACTTGTGATTGATAAGTTCCAAGCAAAATCTCAAGAAGTGTAATATCATTTCCAATAGATACTGTTTCTTTTAACCCATCAGGAATCCAGTCAAGGTCACGCCAACATTCTCCACCATATACTTTCATAGGTTCATACTCTTTTAAAATATTATGAAGTGCCTTAATTGTTGCACAGTATACTGAAAGATGAGTTTTATGTTTATCAAACGGATTATGAGTATAAATTCTCTTTGGACGATATTTTAAAATAATTTGTTCTAAATCTTTTACAAGAAAATCATTCCCTTCTTTTGACCTTGCATCAGCACTTGTATAACCTAACTGCATTAAAAATGTATAATTTCCAAGCTTTGCAGCAGTTCTTTCTTCTTGTTTTCTACATTCTATCATTTCTTCTCTTGTGTAACTTGCATAAGGCCCAGAGCTTGGAGAACCCGCGCCATCTGTGCAAGTAACTGCGGCAAACTTTTTATCTGAGTGATAAGCTTCTAAAATTGGTGGAAAAGACATAATTTCAATATCGTCTTGATGCGCGCCAATTGCTAAAAAATCAACTTCAAGAACATCTTGTTCATTATTTTTAGGAAAAAATATATCGACATTTTTATTATGAAAATCCATAAGCCTAAATTAACTCCTTAATAATAAAATAACTTTCTTTTTATTATATAATCTAATAGGTTATATGTGATAAGTAAAGACGTAGCATAAAAATAAAATCAGAGCTAAACACGGAACCTAGCTTGATTATACAGTATCACTATATAACGAGATTTTTGAAAAATAAAGAGTTGTTTAAACAAATACCAACTAAAACTTTAAAAACTTAAGATTTAATAAATTATTACTTGATATATCAGTAATCTCCCATTTTCCGTCATTATTTTTCGAAAGTGTAAATGTATCTCTTTCGCCTTTTGATCTTATAATATATTTCACTTTATTTTTATCTATTTCTTTTTTATCTAATATAAAATTATCATTTTTCTTTGCAATTAAGAATTTAATTATTTGAAATCTTGAAGTATCTTTTAACTTCGCTCCTTTATTTTCAATATTATCATAAATCGCATTTCTTATTTGGCCAGAAAATTTATCTTTTACACCATTTAAAAGCATTGAAATTGTTGAAGAAAGAAAACTATTATTTATTTTAATGGCTCTGCCTGATAAAGTTGAACT
>CAKMMH010000071.1 GCA_927798255.1 uncultured bacterium
ATGGCTGAGTCTATGGATTTAGTGTGTCATACAGATAGTATAGCTCTTTGTAGTAGAATTTTAGAGCTTTCAAGAGTGCTTTTTGACGTAATTATTATTGATACTGGTGGAAGAATGGGACCTGCTACTGGAGCAGTAGTAAGAAATAGTGATAAAACTTTAATTGTTATTGATGATACGATTTTGGGACTAACAGCTGTCGATCTTTATTTAAATTTTATTAAGAGTTTAGTTGGAACTCCAGATAGAATTAATTTTTTAATAAATCAATATACTGGAAATCTTCTTACAAAAAATCAGATTGAAGCTGAGTTAGAACCTATTCATAGGTTAGGACATGAGGTTTGGAGCTTAGATCCAGTGTATATGGACCCAAAAGCTAGCCTTTGGTCAGCTAGTGGTAAGACGCTTTATAGTTTAGGTAATAGAAATACAAGAGTTGCTCTAGAAAAGATGGCTGTAATTCTAGGACTTACTATTCAACATGGCGTAGTAAAGAGAGAAAACCAAGCAAATAATAACCAAAAAGAAAAAGGACATAAGTTTTTGAATTTTTTTAATAAAAAATAATGTTTGTTATTTTTGTTAATATTTGAATCTTTTTTTAAAAAAAAGAATCTTAATACTTAAATATATGAGGTTTGTATTTGCTGATTTTTTAGTTTTAGTTTAAGTTGTAGTTATAAATAGCTATATTTGTAAACTAAAAATTTAAATAATATATATATTAAGGAGAAAGTAAAATGTTAAGAATTTTTAGTAAGAAAGAAAAAGGTGCTTCACTAGTTGAGTACGCGTTACTAGTTGCTTTAATTGCATTAGGATCAATGGCTGCTATGAGATTACTGTCAAATAATATTTCAGGTGCATTCTCTCAATCAGGTAGTATATTACAAGATGTAAGTAAAGCAGGTTAATTTATTAAGTATTTTATTATGAAGCCACTTAGTTCTCAACCAGATAATAATTCTAAGCTAATTTTTTTAGTTGCAATTGCTGTAATGCTTTTGCTAGGTGGCTTTCTTTTGATTTTTTTCGGATTTAGTAATAAATCTAATAATACCGGACAAAATTTTGATAATCCACAAAGTGAATTGAATGATAATATAAATACTAGAGCAGAAAATAATGCAAATGTTGAAAGAACAGTTCAGGTTTTAGTTACAATAAGAGATATTAAAAATGGCGAAAAATTAGATCCTACAATGTTTAGGAAAGAAACAAGGCCAGAAAATTTTGTTAAACCTGATGATTATAGAGATTTTTCACAGATAGATGGTTTTTTTGCAAAATCAGATATTGGATTTAGAGAAACTATAGACCCAAATAAAGTATCAAGAAAAAAACCAGTAAATACTATAACGGCTAATATTCCTGAAGGTTACAGAGCTGTTACAATTAATGTTGATGTGACAAGTAGTGTAGAAGGTTGGGCAAGAGCAGGAGCGTTTGTTGATGTTGTATGGAATTCAGTGATAAATGGAAAACCAGCTGCTACTGTAATTATTCAAAATGCAAAAATTTTATCAGCAGAAAGGCAAATTGAGGCTAATCCACAAGAGGGACAGGCTCCTGTTCCTAGTACTGTAACACTTCTTGTGCTTGCGGATGATGCAACAAAAATTCATCTTGCAGAAACCACTGGTAAGTTAAGTTTACAGTTAAGAGGGGACGATGCTGAAAAAGGATTTGGAGCAAGAACTTCCCTTACAATAGATGATTTACTTGATAAGAATAATGGTAAAAAAGATAATAAAAAGTATGATGCTATTGTAAAAATTAAAGGTAAAAATGGTAAAATGGAAAGGTGGGGATTAAAGGATGGAAGTCTTGTTCTAATTGAGTAATTTTAAAAGAAGTTATAAATGGCAAGAAATGAGACTAATGATGATTTAACAAGTTTGTTTTCTACAAGAAATAAGATGATAAATGAATCATCGCAAGGGGAGAATAATTCGTTAATGCCATCTGTATCTGGTGGAACTTCTTCTCGAGGTATTGCAAAAACTAATAAAAATGATTCAAAAGATTATTCTCAAGGAAATGATAGTTTTAAAAAGGAACTTTCAGAGACAGGTAATAGGGTATTAAAAGAAGCAAGAAGTGAGCTAGGGGAACTTTTAAACAAACAAAAAGAATCTAACAAAGCTATTGATGAGTCAACGATTATTAAAGCTGTAGAAAAGGTTATTGAAAAAAATGAAGTTTCACTTCCTGACTTAGAAAAGGCTACTATTATTATTCATCTTCAAAAGGATTTGCTTGGTTGGGGAGTTTTACAGCCTCTTATAGATAATCCAGAAGTTACAGATATTCACGTTTATGATTATGCTACAGTCGTGCTTCAACGTGGTAAAGTTAGTGAAAGAACTCAGTATCGATGGCCATCAAAACAAGTTTATATAGCATTTATTGATAGGCTTCTTTTAAGACTTGGAAAATCACTATCTACTCAGCAACACACGGTTGATGCTGCGCTTCCAAATGGAATAAGAATTTGTGCAATTCACGAGAGTGTTTGTGGTTCAAGAGGTCCACTTTTAAGTATTCGTGTACCAAGAGTTAGTAAAGTATCACTTGAAAGTATCGTATCATACCAAATGGCACCACCATTAATTGTTAGGTATTTAGCAGCACTTGTAAAATGTGGTATTTGTACATTTATGATAGCAGGAGAAACTGGTACTGGTAAAACGACTATTATGAAATGTCTTGCAACTCAATTTGGTGAAACTGAGTCAATTGTAGCTGTTGAAGATACTCCAGAACTTAATTTACAACATGAGTATTTTAGATCCCTTGTATCTCGTCCACCAAACAGCGAGGGAAAAGGTGAAGTTACACTTCAAGAGCATATAAAAACTACTCTTCGTATGACACCAAACAGGGTACTACTTGGTGAAATGAGAACTCCATTTGCTGCAGAAGCTTTCTTAGAAGGTGTCCAAACAGGTCACGTTGGAATGAGTACAATTCACGCTCGTAATGCTAGAGAAACTCTTACAAGACTTGAAGGACTTTTAGGACGTGCTCAACAGTCAGTTTCTACTGAGATTTTAAGGCAGCAAATCGCGCTTGCTGTAGATGTTGTTGTTTGGCTTTTTAGAGAAAAAGAAACAGGAAAACCAAGAGTAGGGGAAATAATTGAAGTTGGACACTGTGTTGAAGGTGTAATTCAAACGCGTCCTATGTTTTCAATTTTAAAAACAGGAAAGGATCCTCTTTGGAGAGTTGACTCTTGGGCAAGTTTCTTTGATGAAGAGCTAGCAGAATACGGAATATTTCTAGGAGATGCGCCTCCTGAGATTAGTTTAAAAGACTAGCATAATATATATGTTTTTTAAAAAAAGGTTTTAAGAAAAAGTGTCTATTGAGGTTATACTAGGAATAATATTAATTCTTTTGTCAATAATTGTCGCTTGCGTGCTATTATTGTCTAATAATAATTCTAGTCATTCAAATTTTAAAAGTTTAAGTTCTCAAAAGAATAATAATGATAATAATTTAGAAGATATTGATTTTGTAAAAGTAGAAAGAACTAGCAATGGAAAATATACTTTAAGACAAAAAATGATATATGCAAATTGGAAATTTCCTCCAATCCTATTTAATATGTTTAGGTTTTCATTAGCAATTTTATGCTTTATGATAGCAAAGACCTATTTTAAGATTTTTTTATCTACTATTATTGCCTTTTTAGCTTTTAACTTTGCAAATGGTTTTTTAAACAGGGCAATAAAGAAAAGATTCGATGCATTTGATAAAGACTATCCAACATTTTTACAAACAATAGTAAGTTTATTAAAATCTGGTATGAATGTACTTACTGCTATAGATTCAGCATCTGAGGGGCTAGAAGATACGTCACTTTTAAAAAGTGAAGTTAAGGTCATGATGGAAAGATTAAGAGCAGGAGTCGGTGAAGAAAAAGCTATTGGAAATTTTGGAGCAACAATTGATCATCCAGAAATTGAATTATTTATCCAAACTATAATTTTAGGAAAAAGCCTAGGTGGTTCTTTATCTATGACCCTTGATAGGCTTGCAGAACAAGTAAGAAAAAGACAATATTTTAGAGGCTCAGCAGTTGCTTCTATAGCACAGCAAAAAGGATCTTTGTGGGTTATTTTATATTTATTATCAGGTTTAATTATTACAATTGGATGTAAAGCTCCAGATTTATTTGCTGTTGGATTGCATAGCAATGGTGGTAGAATGGTCTTGGAAATAGGACTATGTATTATATTGCTTGGAATATTTTGGATTAAAAAAGTTATAAATATTAAGGTATAAATGAATTTATTAATTGGTTTTATCATAATTTTTGCGATTATAACTTTTGTGTTATTTGTAGTAATTGTTTATTCGAATAAGAAAAATCAAGAAAAATCTACTCCTAAATATTTATCAAATTCTTCTAAAAAAAATGTAGCAAAAAATAATACTGAATCAAAGAATGGTAAAGATGAAAGTTTAGAATCACTTTTTTACAGAGCTGGGATCTTTGATGAAAAAGACAAGGCGGCTTTTAATAGGAAAAAAGTGCTTTATCCATTAATTTTTGGAATTATAGGAGCCATATTAGGGATTTATTATGGAGGATATTCACTTTTTCTAATGCCTACCTTAGGTGCATATCTTGGTTTAAAATTTCCAGGAAGAATACTAAATAAAAGAATAAAAGAAAGAGATGAAGATATCTTATACTATTTACCACTTGTAATAGAGCAATTAGTTGTAGGAGTAAGTAGCGCACTTGATATAGGCCCATGTATAGCTTATGTCGTCGATATGGCAGAAAAAAGAGGAACACATAATCCTGTCACAATTCTTTTAAAACAAGTACAAATTTTAGTTAGATTTGGTGCATCATTAGATGACGCACTTGTAGATGTTGGTAAGCAATCAGGTCATAATGAACTTAAAAATAGCTTTTTACAACTTTCACAGGTTACAAAGCATGGTGGTGAAATTACGAAACAATTACAAGATCTTGGAACAACAGTTACAAGACAACGTGAGATTATAATTGATGAACGTATAAAAAGATTGGAATTAAAAGCAACAGGCCCTGTATTTTTAGTATTTGCCGGCCATATGGCTATATTATTAGCATTCTTATTTATGGGGCTAGCAAAATCTCTTAGTAATTAAATAAAACAATGTTATTGTTTTATTTAGATCTAAATAAAATTTATTAAAAATCCGACATAATAGGCATGAAGAAATTTCAGATTCAAGGGCAAGATTTTGTATTAGCACTTTTTGTGCTATCAATTACCGCAATGCTTGTAATACCACTTCCTACAAGTATGCTTGATTTCTTGCTTGTTATTAACATTTCATTTTCATTGCTTCTTTTACTTGCTGGATTATATATGCCAAATGCGTTGGCATTAATTTCTTTTCCTTCACTTCTTTTATTAACAACACTTTTTAGATTAGGTTTAAATGTAGCATCTACAAGATTAATTTTGAGCCAAGGAGATGCAGGCCATGTTATTGAGGCTTTCGGTACATTCTTAATTAGAGGTGAAGTAACAATTGGTGTTATTATATTTTTAATAATAACAATTGTAAATTTTATAGTTATCGCAAAAGGTGCAAATCGTGTATCAGAGATTACAGCAAGATTTTCACTAGAATCGCTTCCTGGAAAACAAATGGCAATAGACTCTGATCTTCGTTCAGGAGTCATTGATGTTAATCAAGCTAGAAAAAGAAGAGATGACTTAAGAAAAGAATCACAGCTTTATGCTGCTATGGACGGAGCGATGAAATTTATTCAAGGTGATGCAATTGCGGGCTTCTTTATAACACTTACAAATATTATAGGTGGTTTGTATATAAGTTTAAGAGGTGGAATGAGCCTTGGTGAAGCTGTAGAAACTTATACAACGTTAACTGTAGGTGATGGATTAGTTAGTCAAATTCCTGCGCTTTTAATATCAATATGCGCTGGTATCGTTGTTACAAGAGTTAGCTCAGGTGAAAATTCAACACTTGGTAAAGAACTTCAAGGACAACTTCTTAGTAGTCCAAGTATTATAATGTTTACAGGTTTTGTACTATTTTTCTTTGCTATACTCCCAGGACTTCCTGCATTACAATTTATAAGTGTTGGGGCGTTCTTAATAAGTGTTGGTTTATATTTAAATTACAAAAAAAGAGAAAGTACAAGAAATGTGGAGTTTCTTCCAATATCAGTTCTAAGGGCAAATCGAGAATTGTTAGAAAGCGATAACAGTAAAATACAAAATGTATTTCAAATATTTATAGATAAAGAGTTTGGAAGTTACGTAAATGATAACTCACTTTCTATTTTACAGAAATGTAATGAGTATAAGGAAAATTTTAAAAAAATGACAGGTTTCGAGTTTCCTCAATTTAAATTTGTCATAAAAAATGAAATATTAAAAAATGCATTTAAAGTTTATAAATTGAACACGCTTGTCGTAGAATCTAGTTTTAAAGATGACATGATATATTTAAATATTAATAAATCTGAGCTTCCAATTTTGGGATTAAAAGATTTTGTTGAGGATTATCATCCTATATATGGAAATAAACTTTATGGCGTTATTAAAAATACATATACAAGTTTGTTATGTGAAGAAACTGATTTAATGTATTATGATAAAATCGATTGGATTTTATTAAATATTGCAAGTTTTTGCATTGATAATCCAATAGAGTTTTTTAGCATTTCGGATATTACAAAAGTGTTGAAAGATATAGAAAAAGATTATCCAGAGATAATAAAAGATTTGTTTTCTATACCAAAAGTAAATAGTGCAAAAATTTTCAAAGTATATGCTGAGCTCATGAGACAAGAGATATTTTATATATCACATAAAGAAATTTTAGAAGGTATTATTTCATATTTTAATGGTTATAATGTATCTGACGAATCTGATTTTGATGTATTTAATATTGTAAATTACATAAGGCAAAGTAAAAAATTACATGTTACGTATAATTCAATTTATAAAGATAAAAGAATAAAACTTTGTAGTATTTCAGATGAACTTCAAGAAACTTTTGAAGAAATGATACCACAAGTTTATGAGGGAAGTGTTAATTTAGATTTAAAAGATTTTGGGGTAATTAAGAATAATATTGTGGCACTTCAAAGACCATATTTAGAAAAAGGTGTAACAAGCTTTTCGATAGTTAGTTCTAAAGAGTTAATACCTGTTATATATAGTGTACTTAAGATTTTTCAATTAAAGATTAATATAGTAGAATTTGATGAGTTAACATCTGATTTAAAAATAGAACATATTGGAATTTGGAGAAAATGATATGGCTGATAATAATAATAGTTTAATAATTATTAATTCTATAAATGAGCTTTATAAAATAGAGTCTAGTATAGCTATTACAAATAGTTCTGAAAGTTTTAAAGCTGTTGAGATTAGTACAGGAAGAAGTGTGATTTTATCTGTATTAAAAAGAAAATTTAACGTTTATTTAGATCCTAAAGAAATCTCACAATTTTTAGATAGACTTAATAAGATTCAAACTTTTGGAAGTTCGCTTTCTTCATTAATTAGTTTTGGTGTTGATAAGGACGGAGTAGGGTATTCGGTATGTGCTATTTCCTCGGTTAACTCGGTCTTATCTGGAACTATCAACTATGGTGAGGCAACTAGGCGTTTAGAAGCTGTTTTGCAGATTCTTATGAAAATGCATAAAGCAGATATAGCTTGTGGTGATATATGTAATGATTCATTTTTTATAAGTAGAGAAGGGAATATCGGATTATTAGCTATAAATGGGACTTACCCTAGAAAAAGTGATGAAAGCTTAACAAACAGTCATTATGCACTTCCTGATATTCATGAACCAATATCAATATTAAGTGATATCTATAGATTAGGAATACTTAGCTATAAATTATTTTTAAATGATTATGATGCATATCCTTTTGATGAAAATAATAATTATATTCAATTAATTTCTTTAAATTGTGATATACCAAGTTATATCGATTTAGCAATAAAAACATGTTTAAGTGTAAATCCAGAGGGAAGATTTAGTAATGCTGAAGAGCTTTTTAATTATATTAAATCAGAGCGAGAAAAAGATTCATCAAACGATAACTCCTTAACTTCTATAAATCCTACAAATGATGAGTTTTCAAAAGTTAAGGTGCTTAATGAAATAGCACTTAGAGAAGAAGTAAATAGTAAAAATAAAAAGATGAAGGCTACATTAGGCATTGTGGGAGTAGTCTTAATTGTATTTTTTGTGATTATCTTTTTAAGCCAAAATCGAGGAAGAGGTAATAATGGTGTATTAAATATGAGAAGAAACACCGAAACAAGTGAAAGCCAGTTAAGAGAGCAAGAAGAAAAATTAAAAAGAATATACGATAGTGAAGATCCG
>CAKMMH010000072.1 GCA_927798255.1 uncultured bacterium
TGCGCAGAGTTTGGCAGTACTCTTATCGAAGATCTCAGCAAGCTTGTCAAAGCTTTTTTCTTGCAACTGCTCCATATCTTCAGCGAGACTGACGCTCACAGAGATTTCCATAAAATGCTCAGCAGCATTCAGCCTGTAAAATTTTCTGAAGTTTTCCTTTGCGGCATCATCCTTGAAAGTCATATAAACCCTTTCAAATTCAAAACGAAGTTAACCTTTATTGATCGCGTAAACCAACATTACGCGCATAAGTTTAGTATTATTTCAAAATATTAAGCTTAAGTCAAATAAAAAAAGAGGACTTGCAATAATTTCACAATGTAAGCCCTCTTAAAAATAGGAAGGCTTTTATAAGAGCTAAGCCCTTATAAAAACACACAAATAAAGGAGTAAACAATATGAAAAAATAAAAAACTACTTATAAATTTATTAATAAGTGCAGCTTTCTTTTATGCAATCTACACTATTATCTAAATAATCGTAAAATTCATACGGATTTAACACGCCTTTTATGTATTGGAACAACGAAATATAATTACTAACTCTATGGTTCCAATCGTGTCTTGCTTTTGCTGCCTGTAAGATCAAAGTTTCATTTAAATCTTTATCTTTTACAGTATTTAATCCGTAACACATCGCTCTATAGAATGCATCAGCTGTGTATGTATCAAACATAAATGCATTGCTTTCATTTGATAAGTCGCCATAATTTCTAAGAGTTGCTGAAATTCCTCCAACATTACGTCCAATTACCAAAGTTCCACAAGCTATGGCTTCAAGCTGAACAATTCCACCAGGTTCATAACGAGATGGCATCATAAAGAAATCACTTGCAGCGTGAATTTCTATTGCGTAATCGTGAGATACGAAATTGTAGATTCCACAAATTCTACCTGGGTATTTGTAAGATAAGTATTCAATGCAATTTCTTAAATTTCTTGCATGAGTATCACCATCTGTATAAGGGCCTGCAAAAACAAATTGGCTCTCTGGGTAATGAATTAAGATTGCTTCAATTGCCGAAACGCCTTCTCCAGCTGGATTATTATACATAAGTTCTATTCCTTTTTGCTCTGCTATTCTACCAATAAATGAGAATAATTTTGCATCAGGATTTACTTGTAATTTTAAATCTTTTTGTAATTTTTCTTTAATTCTACTCTTAAAAGAAATTATTTTTGAATAATAAGCCTTGTCATCTTCAGGTGAAATAGTATCTTCAAATTCATTTGTTCCTAAAGAAATAACTTTTCTTCTAATTGAGATTTGGTCAATTCCATTACTAATTCCAAACAAAGCACCAGGTTTTGTCTTTATTAAATCAGTTAACCCTTCACCTCTATTCCAATCTAAAAGTTCTTCAGAATAAGGCTTACTTACAGTTAAAAGTGCGCCGTTTAAGTGAGTAATAGCTGCAGCTGTTAAATTTAGCATTCCTTTATTGCAAGGATGAGTCAACCCGTAAATATGGCATGGGGCAATTTCAAGCATACTAAATAAATTTTGTCCACCATAATTTACAGGAATATTTCCATGGTAATCACGTCCGCAGTTATGAATCATATGAATTGTTTTGCAATTTGCAAAAGCAGGAGAGTTTGCATAACGAGCATCAAGTTTCATAAGTGGAGGAATTAAACCTGTCTGCCAATCATTTGATATTATAATTTGAGGGTTAATATCAAATAAAGGATTATTTATAACTTCAAGGGCACCTCTTGATAAGAAGATTGTTCGTCTTAACTGCTCATCTGGATTAATTCTTGCGTATAAGTAATCAGCAAATCTTTTTGATCTTAATAAAACAAGTTTAAAATTATCTTGTTTTGCAATATGAATAGTTACCCTTTCATGGAATGCATTTTGAAGTGTTGCGCCAGTTTGAATGTGTGAAATTCTTCCAAAAGGAATTGTGATCTCACCAGCATATTTTGGTTTTAAAATATGATTTCCAAACTTTATACCTGCTCTTAAAGTATAATCTGCACATGAATGCTTGCTTCCTTGGTCACATTCATAAATAGGGCTTATTAAAGTAACGCTAATCTTTTGTGAAATAGCTTTTAGTAAACCTTTCATAACTTCTGCAAGACCTCCAGCTGCCGCGTGCGGCCCTTCAGGAGAAACAAACACTGCTTCTCTTAATCCAAGAGTTTCAAGAGTGTCACATAATTCTTTTGCAGAAGATACTGTTTGATATCCGTAATTTGAATCGTACTCACCTTTAGCAGCTTTGTAGTATTTTGTAAGAGTGTCTCTTAAATCTTTATCACATTTAGTGATATCGTATAAAATTTCTGAAAGATATTTTCTATTAGAATCTTTTTGTAACTTTTCAACAGAATTTTTAAAAGTTGAATAAGAAGATATACTATTTTTTAAAGTATTTTTTGTACTTTCTTGATAGTCAGTTCTCTTTTTTAATATCTTTTCAATTGTAAAAAAGCAGTCGTTTTCTATTCTAAATCTTGCATCATCATTTTGAGTTCCTTGCCATACAGGTTTTTCATTATTAGGGTATGTTGCATAAACTGTTGCGCCGAAGTTTCCTTTGCAAGGAATTACCCAAGTTTTATGAATCGTGTAATTTTGTTCATCATTTTTAACAATTTCGTCTTTGTTAACTTGTAATGATTCCCAATTTTCAGGAATGTCATCGTAGCTTCCAAAATGAACGAAGAAATTTGTATGCTGTAAATAATTATCATTTAAAGAAAAAGTAATATATAAATTAACTTCATTTCCGCGAATGTCTACATATGGTTTGGAAATGAATCTTAGTTCTTGTGATAAATTGATTTGTGGAATTGCGCTTTGATTCTTAAGATCATTTTCCTTTAATTCGGAAAAATCTCTACTAATATCGCTATCGATAACGATGTCTTGAATCTCATTATCGATTATCATATTATTATTTTCGTTTAAAAAAGATTCTTTTAAATTCTCATTTATACTCACTTTATTCACCTTACCCTTAAACAATGTTTTGCATTTATCCAAAAATTATTAAAGATTTTGAAATCACTAATAATTTTTTCTTGTATTTCTCATTTGTTTATAAGAAAGATGCAAATAAGTTGTCTTTGTTGCTTGTGAAAAAGTAAATTTTCTATTCTGTTACAAAACTTTTACAAAATACAAAATTTTTATAAATTATATAAAATTTTTTATATTTACGATACAAAAAATTTAAATTAAAATAATAAATTTTTTACAATTAATTTTTATAACGTTAGAAGTGTGAAAAGGTGTGAAACGTTAGGGTGAAAAGCTTAAGCAAAAAGTTGGTTTTGGCGATGTTTAAACAAGCTTTTAACCCTAAAAAAAGATAGTTTAGAGCTTATTTGTTTTTTTCTTTTAAAATATCTCTAATTTCTGTAAGTAAAGCTTCTTCCTTAGTTGGCTCTGGTGGAGTTATCTTGTCGGCTTCTTTTTTTTCTTTTATTGCAAGAGTTCTAAGAGCATTCATAGCCTTAATTACAGCAAAAATTGCAATTGCTACGATAATAAAATCAATTGTGCATTGAATAAAATTACCATAATTAAGAGTTACAGCTGGAGCGTTTCCCTTTGCAGCTTTTAATACAAACTTTAAATCTTTAAAGTCCACGCCACCAACAATTATTCCAAGAGGAGGAGTAATAACATCGTTAACTAATGAAGTAACAATTTTACCAAATGCAGCACCAATAATAATACCTACTGCCATATCAACAACGTTACCTTTTAGGGCAAACTCACGAAATTCTTTTAGTATTGAAGTTATTTTCATAGAAATCTCTTTATTAATCATGATATTAAAAATTTTGCATTAATCAGCGTTTCATTAACTATACACATTAAAAGTAAATTTTAAAAGAATAAAAAGTATAATGATTTTAACGTATTATGTATTATTATTTTATCAACTCTAATCCATTATTTGTAAGCTTGTATACTTTTGTTGCAACTTCATTAATTACCATTCTATCATGAGATATAATTAATGCAGCTCCAGGAAAATCAATTAAGAATTGTCTAAAAGCTCTATTTGATAGTGGATATAGGTTATTTGTCGGCTCGTCTAAAAATAGAAAATTTGGCTTTTGAAGCAAAAGACTTGTAATTAAAGTTTTGCACTTTTGCCCACCGCTTAAAAGAGAAATGCTTTTATCCATATCGTCTCTTTTAAAATTCATGTGCCCAAGAAGTGTTTTTATAGTTGTTATATCATCTGAATGCTTCTTTAAAATATCTACTGGGGATAAAGTGGAATTTTCAAGCGTTTCTTGATAATTTTGGGGAAGATATCCTACGTTTACACTAGAATCGTTTAGATTTTTTAAATATGTTAATATTTCATTTAAAAGTGTAGATTTTCCCTTTCCGTTATCTCCTATTATTACAACTTTTTCTGGCCCTTGAATGTAAAGTTTAATGTTTTTAGAAAGCACTCTATCTTTAATTTTGAATAAAGGAGTTTCAAATTGAAGCATTACTTTACCATTACTTACCTTGCACTCATTAGGAACAAGAAGTCTAATACTTTCATTAAGCTCTACGGCTTCTGGCTTATCTTTATCGTTAAGTAAATCTTGTTTTTTCTGCGTAATTTGCTGAAGTGCCTTTTTTTCTCCACGATTTACTCTACCTTTTTCTGCAGCGTTTTGAGGTTTTGCCTTTTTTGATTTCTCAGCAAACTTTTCCTTAAATTCTGCAAGTTCTCTTTTTTGCTTTTTTTGTTCCTTTTTGAAAGCCTCGATTTTTTCTTTAGAATGTGAAACTTCATCTTCAAATTCTTTTAAAAATTCTTTATAGCCATTTCCAGAGTACCTATAAATTGGTTTTAATGTTTTTCCTCTTTGTAAAAACAAGATGTTTGTGCTTACATTTTCTAGAAATTGCTCATCGTGCGATACTATTATAGTGGTACCATCAAAGTTTTTTATAAATGTTTCAAGCCATAAAATTGTGCTTAAGTCTAGATGGTTTGTAGGTTCATCTAAAAGAATTACAGATGGAGCATTTAATATAAGTTTTACGATTTCAAGTTTTTTAAGCTCTCCGTGACTTAAAATTGCCAGAATCTTATCATCTTCAAAAAAAGTATCTAGGTTAATATTTAATTTATCAAAAATGCTTGCAACCTCTGTGTATCTATTCCAATCTGCATTTAATCAAGTCAAGTTCACTCGATGTTTGCATTTCTGCTAGTGAACCGCATTAACCCATATATTTTTGCTAGTTAGTCTATAAGTATGGCTCCATCATGCACTTATAACTACATTTTGGCCACGCTGTGTGTGGTTTAGCTAGCCAGACGACTAAGTTCTAGCGGAGCTAGCGGGGGAAATCGCTACTTTATTGCAGATATAAGAGTTATCCAAAGACGATTTCTCGTCCTCCCCCCCGTTTCTTCATGAATCTATTAGTTTTGAATCTAAACAATCTTATCTTTTCGCGTGTGTCTAAAATAAGTGTGCTAATTAAACTAAACACCTACTCAGACATTTGGATTCTGTTGATAATCACAAAGCGTTCGTTATTATGCTCATACTATAATTCTTAGTTAAATAATATTTTAAAAATTTATATAAAATTTATGAAAAAAATAAGAACTTTAAAAGAATTTACAATTTGAAAATGAATAATTAATTATGAATGAATTTTAAAAATATAATGTAATGAAATGAAACTCTATAAGAAAGAAATAAGTGAGAAAGAATGAATAAATGGGAAGGAGGAAAGCAAATCTGCTTCTTCCTAAATAATATATGATAAGATTAAAAACCATTATGTTGTATATGATATGTTGTATACAAAAACCTTATATGTCTAATAACCTTTTATTTTATTTTGTACAAAAACCGTATAAACTGTCCTCCTAATTCACCGGCTGCCAGCAAGTTTTTTGCGAAACGTTCGTTTTTTGTAAAAACAGATAAAGTTGTGCAGGCTTTAAGTTGCAAAATCGCTAAAAACACCAAAGAGCCTGTCGACACATTTCACATTAACCGCAGCAGCCGGCTAAGGGGAATCACTATAGGATGTTAGAAGTCATCTTATAATGCGATCGCCTAAGAAGAGTCCGAAAAGCATCGAAATGTGGGGATCGATGTACGAAGAGTCCTGAAGAGAGGCGATTCTATGAGGCTATATTATTTTGTTAATCCTGTCAGAGGATTAATATTTTAAAACGTTCTTATTTTTAGATTTAATAGAACTATTTTTACAAATTATTCCCTAAATTTCCTTGAATTTTTTATTATGTTTTCTTATAATCAAAAAACGGTAAAAAGCATGCGAGAAAGGTTCGCAAAATCTGGTCAGGTTCGGAAGAAAGCAGCCATATGCGTTTTTTTCTGTGATGTGTTTTTTGCCGTATATAATAAATTTTTTTAAGTAAA
The DNA here is from genome assembly GCA_927798255.1 of uncultured bacterium. Lineage (GTDB taxonomy): Bacteria > Bdellovibrionota_C > UBA2361 > UBA2361 > CAKMMH01 > CAKMMH01. The sequence goes on from CAKMMH010000072.1 coordinate 6,387, forward strand.
ATTTAAAAAGTTCTTTAATGTCGTATCTTGTTTTTGCTAGAAAATATCGTCCACAAACCTTTTTAGAAGTTACAGGCCAAGAACATATCACAAGAAGCCTAATAAATGCCATTAAAAGGGATAAAATCGCACACGCATTTCTTTTCTCTGGCCCTCGAGGTGTTGGGAAAACTTCAATTGCAAGAATCTTAGCAAAATCTTTAAATTGTGTTCATGGGCCAACCGCGACGCCTTGTCTTGAGTGTGTAAACTGTAAGGAAATTGCTCAAGGAAATAGTCTTTCAGTAATTGAAATGGATGGAGCTTCAAATAATAGCGTAGATGATGTAAGAGCGCTTATTGACTCTTTTAAGCTTCCGCCTCCTCCAAACTCAAAATATAAAGTTTATATAATTGATGAAGTTCACATGTTAAGTATCTCGGCTTTTAATGCTCTTTTAAAAAGCTTAGAAGAACCTCCTAGTAACACAGTTTTTATTCTAGCAACAACTGAAATTCAAAAAATCCCAGAAACTGTAATTTCAAGGTGTCAGCGTCATGATTTTCGTGCGCTTTCATTTGATGAAATTAGAGCAAGATTAAAAGAAATTCTAGATAATGAGAAGGTAAAAATTGAGGCAGAAGCTTTAAGAATAATTGCAAAACTTTCAGGTGGTTCGATGCGTGATGCTCAATCAATTCTTGATAGAGTTGCTTCATTTTGCGAGGGAAATACCATTACTTCAAAAGAATGTAGTGATATTTTAGGTGTTGCTGAAAGGGAGGTGATTTCGAATTTATCTTTAGCAATTTTAAAAAGAGATTCATTAGGGGCAGTAGAGCTACTGCAAAAAGTATTTAATCAAGGCGTAAATATTTCAATTTTTGCAGAAGAATTTTTATCATATTTTAGAGAGCTTACTTTAGCAAAACTTGGTGGATTTAAACTTCTTGATTCTTATGGGCTTGATAAAGAAGAAATTCAAAATTTAAAAAATCAAACAAATGATGTAAGTTTGCAAGATATTCAAGATTTATTTTCTCTTTTAAGAGATGGAGCAGATAAAGTTATAAAAAGTGCTTACCCTAAATATTCACTTGAAGCTTTAATTGTAAGAATGGCTACAAGAGAACCTGTAAAAGATATTGCCTATATTGTTGCAGCGCTTAGAAATAAGATACAAAGCATAAGTGGTAATTCGCAAGCACTTACTCAAAAAAAAACTTTAAATAATATTAATGAAAGTATAAATAGTGGCGTTAGCGCTCAGAAATCTTTAACACAAAGCTTTAAGCAATTAGTAGATGCAAAGAAAAAATATAAAGAAGAAAATGTTAATACAAGCTCTGATAATGAAAACGAAAATGCTAATAATAATGTAGTAGTTCGACCGTTTGATGCTACAAAGTTTATAAAATATGTTGAAAAAGAGGGGACTAAAATTTTAGAATCGTATGTAAAAAGAGTTAGTATTAGTGTACATGAAAAAAATATAAAAATTGTAGGTTCAAATTTCGATATAAAATATTTTAAGAATAAAGAAAATAAGGATTTGCTTTTTAGTCGTATACAAAGTTATACAGGTTCTAATGATTGGTATTTACAGCTTGAAGAAAATAATGGAAAATCAGAAGCATCTAATGATAGCTTTTTGGCAAAGCAAGCAAAGGAAGCAGAAGCTTTAGTTAACGAAAAAAAAGAAAAAGTTTATAATGATTCTCTCTTTCAAGAAATAAAAAAAGTATTTCCTGGAACAGAGATAGAACGATTTATAAAAAAATAGGTTTACTCAAAATATTTGTATAAAACATGCATTTGAGTCGAGAATTTGCGAGATATAATGTATTTATCTATGCTCGTTAATTTTTGAAGTTTGCCCGCATGGGCAAACCATAACGAAGCGTTAGTGTGCGGTGCTAGGGCCGGTTGTGCAAAATGCACCACCACGAACGCACCCCGAAAGGGTGCCTGAACAAATTTTTGGGTAATTATTACTTATTGTGTTTATTAGGAGAAACAT
>CAKMMH010000073.1 GCA_927798255.1 uncultured bacterium
AAAACTATAAAGCTTCTTATGAAAAATGATGTAACGATAAGAGATGCAAAAATTGGAATTTTCGGATTAACATTTAAAGAAAATGTTGCAGATTTAAGAAATAGTAGAGTACCTGATATTTATAATGAGCTTAAGGAGTTTGGAATTAATCCACTTGTTTGTGACCCTTTTGCATCAAAAGAGCTAGCTAAAAAAGAGTATGATATTGATCTAGTTAATTTTGATGATTTTAAAAATTTAGATGCGATTGTTTTAGCAGTTGCTCATAGTGATTACATTGAAACAATATATGAAAAAATGCCTAATATGCTTAAAAATAATGGTGTTATTGTTGATGTAAAAACAGCATTTATGAATTTTAGAGATTCTAAAAATTATACTTATTGGGCGTTATAGAAGAAATTATTAGCCTAGAGAATAGCCAATAAAAATCATTGAGGCGAAAAAAGAGCAAGGCACTTTGAGGTGGCGCAACCGCAAGGTGTAGTCCTCCTACAGCGAGGATTGCGCCACCTCAAATAACGCAGCTATTTTTGATGCATCATCGATTTTTATACGCTTCAAGGCCTTTTTGAAGAACAAATATCCCATCTTTTATATCATCTTTATTGATGCAATATGCAAGACGAGCCTTGTTATTGCCTTTTCCATTTTGCATATAAAATCCAGCGCCTGGTGCTATAAATGAAGTCTTATTTTCATATGAAAATTGAGTTAAAAGATATATCGCAAAATCTTCAACATTATCTATTGGAAATTGCACGGTCATATAAAATGCGCCTTCTGGCTTATAGGCAGTTATCCCTTGAACTTGACATATGGCGTCATACAAAACATCTCTTCTTTCTTGATACTCTTTTCTTATTTTTTCAAGATAACTTATAGGAAGCTGTTCAATTGTTTTTGCTGCTGCGTATTGCTCAATTGTTGGGGCGCAAAGACGAGCTTGCGCAATATGTAAAACTGTTGAAAGAACATCTTGATTTTTGGTAATTAACGCACCAAGTCTTGCTCCACAAAGACTGTATCTTTTTGAAAGGCTATCAATGATTATTATACGAGGATTATCCTTGTCGATTTCTAATGCACATTTTGGTTTTATGCTATCATAAACATATTCTCTATAAGCCTCATCAACAACTAAAAAGAAATTGTATTCTTCACAAATATTTAATAAAAACTTAATGTCATTTTCATCATATACCGTGCCTGTTGGGTTATTAGGATTACATAGCAAAATTGCACGAGTTCTGTTTGTAATCTTTTTTTCAATTTCTTCTTTAGAAGGAAGTGTAAAATTATTTTCTAAATCACTAAGAACTGGTATTAAATCAACACCACTTTCTGCACCAAAACTTATATAGTTTGCATATGTTGGGTCAAATACTATTACTTCATCCCCAGGGTCACAGCATGACATAAAAATAAACAAAAGTGCTTCACTTGCCCCCATTGAAATTATAAAGTTATCCTCTGTTAAGTCTAAATTGTAATTTGTATTTAAATAGTTTGCCCAAGTGCGTCTTAAAGTCTTATTTCCACGAGAATCTTCATATGCAATAACAGGTTCGGTATATTCTTTCATTGCATTATAAAATACTGATGGAGATGCAATATCTGGTTGACCTATATTAAAATGATAAACTTTTACACCTTTTTCTTTTGCTTGATTCGCGTATTTTGCAAGCTTTCTAATAGGTGAAGTCGGGGTAAATCTAGCTCTGTTTGATAATAATATTCTTTTCATAAGGTTTTAGTCTAAACGCTTTTAAAGTAATGTCAATATAAGAAGCCCTAAATGATAGATTATAAAGGCAACTAACCAAGCGATAACACATTGCAAAAATGGGATTAAAATTGCATAGCCTTTTCCAAGTTCATGTCTAATTGTAGCAATTGTTGCAACACAAGGAGTGTATAAAAGAGAGAAAACTAAGAATACATAAGCTGTAAGATTTGTGAACATTAAAGGAAGTTTTGAGATATCCCCATTTAATAAAACAGTAAGAGTGCTAACTACACTTTCTTTTGCCATAAAGCCAGTAATAAACGATGTGCAAACTTCCCAATTAGTAATGCCAAGAGGCTTAAAAATTGGTAAAAGAAAGTTTCCTAAAAGTGAAAGCAAGCTATCTTTTGAGTCAGTTACTAAATTTAATCTTGAATCAAAATTTTGAAAAAACCAAATAACAATTGTTGCAACAAAAATTATTCTAAAAGCTTTTGTGATAAAACTTTTAGCTTTTTTACAAATAAGTCTATAAATACTTATGGCTGTTGGCACTCTATAATTTGGAAGCTCCATAACAAAAGGAATTGGCTCTCCCTTAAAAACAAGAAGTTTTAAAAGAAGGGCAAAGAAAATGCTACAAAAAATTCCAAGTACATATAAACTTATAATTATAAGCACTTGATACTCTTTAAAAAATGCTGCAGTAAAAAGTGTATAAATAGGAAGTTTTGCAGAACAACTCATAAATGGAGTTAAAAATATTGTAATTTTCCTGTCACGTTCTGATGTTAAAGTTCTTGTTGCCATAATCGCTGGTACTGAGCAACCAAATCCTAAAAGCATTGGTACAAAGCTTCTTCCTGAAAGTCCGATTTTTCTTAGCAGTTTATCCATAACAAAGGCAATCCGCGCCATGTAACCTGTGTCTTCTAAAATTGATAAAAAGAAAAAAAGCACAACAATTAAAGGAAGAAACACTAATACACTTCCAACCCCAGCAAATACGCCATTAATTATTAAAGAGTGTACTGTTTCATTTAATCCATAATTTGTTAGAGAAACATCAACTATATTTGTAATTTTATCAATAAGGGCTTGCATTAAATCAGATAAAAAAGTACCAACCCATCCAAAAGTTAAATAAAAAATTAATGCCATTATCGCAATAAATGACGGAATAGCAGTAAATTTACCAGTTAACACTTTATCTAGTTTTAATGAAAAATTATGTTCTTTGTTTTCTTTTGGTTTATAGATATAGTTTTTACACTGCTCATCAATAAAAGAAAAACGCATGTTGGCAATAATATCTTCACTTTCTAACTGTTTTTCTTTTTCTATTTGTGAAATTATTTGCCTGCAAGTACTAAGAGTTTCTTTATCTAAATTTAATAATGACCCTATAAGAGTATCGTTTTCAATAAGTTTAGTTGCACAAAATCTTAGAGGCAAATGATTTAACTTTGCATTATTTTCTATCAAATGCATAATTGAGTGAATGGCTTTATGTATAGTACCGTCATTTGCGTCATTTTTACAAAAATCTAATTTTTTAGGAAGCTCTTCATATCTTGCAGTATTAATTGCATGCTGCAATAATTCTTCTAATCCTTCATTTTTACTTGCAGAAATCGGAACAATAGGAATTCCTAAATTTTCTTCAAGACCGTTTATGTCAATTTTTTCATTATTTTTATTTACCTCATCCATCATATTAAGCGCAATAACCATAGGAATATTAAGCTCGATAAGTTCTAAGGTTAAAAATAAATTCCTTTCAATATTTGTTGCGTCAATAATGTTAATAATAAGATTAGGTGAAGTGTTGAATAAAAAATCTCTTGTTATAATTTCTTCATTACTATATGGCGCGAGAGAATAAATCCCTGGTAAATCAGTTAGGGTAATATTTTCATGATTTTTTATTGTGCCTCTTGTTTCATCAACTGTAACTCCAGGAAAGTTTCCTACGTGTTGATTTGAACCTGTAAGCTTATTATAAAGAGTAGTTTTTCCTGAATTTTGATTTCCAATCAAAGCAAAATTCATTTTATCATTTAAATTAAATTTTGGAGTTTTGTTTTGATAAAATCTGTTTTCACCTTTTCTTGAATGCTCTATTTCAATATTTGAATCTTTTTTATAATTATTTTTATACCAATTATAGTTATCTTTAATGTCTTTTATAAAAATATTTTTAGCTTCATTTTTTCTTAATGTTAATTCATACCCTCTTATAAGTACTTGTATCGGATCTCCAAGAGGGGCAGTTTTGGTAAGCTTAATTTCAGTATTAGGGGTAAGCCCCATACTAAGAAATCGCTTTTTTAGTGGTTTATCAGCACAGTTAATCTTCGTAATTGTCGCAGACTTGCCTAATGTAAGGTCGCATAAAGTGTGTTCTTTTTTAAACATATTTGCCATTTTATAATATTTTCAATATGTTACAAGTTGAAATTTGCATTTTAAGTTTTGAGACTATTATGCCGAACATACATTTAGAAAGCAATGTTTCTGTATTAATAAAATTTTATACTTAGAATAAAATATTTATCGATGACAAGTAAATTTGAAGACAAAAATTATTATGAAATATTAGGTGTAAGCCAAGATGCCTCTAAAGAGGCTATCTCTAAGGCTTATAAAGAAATAGCCCTTATTTATCATCCAGATTCAAATTTTTTTAGCGAAATATTAGGTAACAGAGAAGAAGATAGCCAAAGTTTAGAAGACTTTCAGATTATTACAAATGCGTTTAGCGTTCTTACTGATGATGCAAAACGTGCTGAATATGATAGTACACTTGTTTCATTTCGTGATTGGAGTGATGGTGAAACGCCAGATGAATATTTTAATGATATGCTTAAGAAAAAATCAATAAGTTTTGGTATGAGAAATTTAAAGAGGGAAAGAGAATCGACGGTTTTTGCATCAGTAAATAATGTTAAATATTTTCAGGATTTTGATAAAAGCAGAAAAAGTAAAATAGAAGAAAAATCCAGAGAATATTTAAATAAGATTGAAAATAGTGCATTTTCACAAATCGTAAAAACCAGATTTTCCAATAAGTTAGACTTACTTATGATATTAGCTATAGGATTAATATTTGCAACCATAATCTTATATTTTCTAGCGTATTAAAAAAGCGTCAAAATCTAAATAATTTTTATATTCCATCGATACCACATACAAGTAGGATTGGATCTTAGAAAGAAATTTTTAAGACTTATTTAAATTAAATGAGGTGTATATGGAAATACGATCTTTAAGTACAATGCCAGTGGTGCATTTAACTAATAAGCAAGTAGCTTCACCTACAAAAGAGCAAGGAGAGATTGCCAAAGCAGTCGTTAATAACAAAATCTCTGCTGCTTACATCGGTGATAAAAAAGATAAGAAAGAAATAGAAGATGTAGAAATAGCTAATTATGAAGCCTCTGGAGCTGAAATTAGAGATGTTTTAGAAGCAACGGAATTAGCAAAAGAAGTCGCGATTAATTTAAAAGAATTACCTGAAAAAGCAATAGACGCGCAAGCAAATCAGACAAAAGAAAAAGTCTGGTCTCTTCTAGAATGATATTAATGTATATTGGAGCTTATTTAAATATAAGCTCCAATATGACAGTAATATTATGATATATTCCTATAATATATCATCACTGTATTCCCGTATCTTTTTTGTTTCTCCTCTTTAATATTTTCAAACACTAATTCTTTATATTCTTTCGGGTCGATTTGAACAATAATCATTTCAGGTGATAAAGTTTTAAAATTTTTATCTACTAATTGAATAGCTTTTATCCAAAGTTCTTTATATTGAGGCGGAGCAATAAAAATAATATCAAATTTATCATTAGTCGATTCAAGAAATTTAAATGAATCTTTAAAAAGGATATTTGTGCTATTTTGAAATCCAGTTTTTTTTGTATTTTCTTTTAGAGTATTAATCGCGTTTTTATTGTTATCAATAAATGTTACATGTTTGGCACCTTGACTTAATGCCTCTAATCCTACAGATCCGCTTCCTCCGAAAAGGTCTAAAAAAGTTTTATCTTGAATATTATTTCTTATTGTATCAAAAAGTGCAGTTTTAACTCTATCTAGAATCGGTCTTGTGGAATCGCCAGGAACAGAAGATAATTTTAAGCCTTTTTTTTCACCACCTACAATTTGCATTTTTTACCTTTTTAAAAATTAAAATCATTATTAAATTCATTTATAAAATATTTTATAAATAAATCATAAGAAATTTTTTTATTAATTTGTCCTTCTATTGAAGTTACTTTTAAATTATTAAATCCGCAAGGGTTCATAAGATTAAATAAATTTAAAATATCATTATAAATATTTACAGAAATTCCATGCATCGTGTGATATTTTTTTACATGTACTCCAATAAACCCAATTTTTTGAAGAATATTGTTTTTGTAAACAAATACTCCCTCCATATTATCATCTCTTTTTGCATCAATGTTAAAATATTTTAAAGTGTTTATTAAAATATTTTCAAGTTTGTGAACATAATCTCTTATATTTAAATTATGCTCTTTTAAATTTATAATAGGGTAGAATACAAGTTGTCCAATTCCATGAGCTGTAACTTTTCCTCCACGATTTGATTCAAAAATTTCTATATTATTATTGTTTAAATATTCTTTGCTAACTAATAAATCACTTAATATTTTATTTTTTCCAAAAGTAATAACATTTTGATGTTCTACTATTAGCAAATAACTTTTTCTTTGAGCCTTTAATAAATTTTCCCTACATGCGTTTTGGAATTTAAAAATACGCTTATAATTATAGTTTTTTAAATAAAATATTTTTAATTTACTATTATTGCTTTGCATTTATTTATAAATTTTTCCCTATTTCATATAAAGAAGATAAAACTTCTTTTGTAGGTTTAAATTTACAAGAAACAGGTTCTTTTAAAATAGAAAAATTCATTCTTTCAAAATATTCTGTAATTTTTTTAACATTTATTGGAGCCCAACCATAAGAACCAAAAGCAAAAGCAATCTTGTTTAAAGGTTTTAATCCTTCTAAATAAGTAAGAGCGCTTGCTACTGTTGGTAAAATATTAGAATTAAGAGTAGGGGAACCAACAAATATATATTTTGCGTCAATTGCTTCAGTTGCGACAATTGTGTTATGTGTAGTTTTTAAATTACAAACTTTAATTTCTAGATCTTTATTTGTCATTAATCCATCTATTAAACTTCTTGCCATTTTATCAGTGCTTTGCCACATAGAATCATAAATAATAACAGCTTTTTCTTTATTTTTACCATTTGCAAAGTCGCTATAAAGAGACAGCATTTCGTTTATGTATTTTTTAAGTATTAATCCATGGCTATTTGCAACAATTTCAATTTCAAGTTTTTTAAGTTTTTCTAAAGTGTTTAAAACTTGTCTTGAATATGGCATTACGATATTTGCATAGTATTTTCTTGCTTCATATAAAAGCGTATCAAGGCTTTCTTCGTAATCAAATGTATAAGATGATGCGTAATGTTGCCCGAGAATATCCATTGAAAATAAGAGTTTTTGTTTTGGAAGATAAGTTACCATTGATTCTGGCCAGTGAACCATAGGAGTATCATAAAAATAAAGAGTGTTATCTCCAATATTTAAACTTTCGCCATCTTTAACAATTTGAAATTTCCAATTTGTTGTATCAAAATAAAGTGATAAAGTGTCTTTGCATTTTTGATTACAAAGTAATATAGCATTTGGATATTTTTCTATAACATAGGAAAGGGCGCTGGAGTGATCAGGTTCGGCGTGATTACAAACAATATAATCAAGAGTTGTAGCTCCTAGTGTATCCAAAATATTTTTTAAAAATTCATCTTTAAATAAGTATTTTACAGAATCAATTAATGCATTTTTTTTATCTTTTATAATGTATGAATTATAAGTAGAACCATTTTGTGTTTCATAACCGTGAAAGTCTCTAACATTCCAGTCTTTTATGCCAACTAAGTAAACATTTTGAGTAATATTTTTTATCATTTTTTATTTCCTTAAAAAGAGTTTTTTTCTGATTATAGAAAATGAAAATAAATATAACAATGAATACAGAAAAATTTTTTGCGATAATTAAAAAAATATTATTTATTAGTGAATTAATTTAAGAAATGATAATTTAGAAATTTTGAAAAAAGTGAATATGTGATATCTAAAAGATCGCTTTGAAACCATCGTTAAATAACACTTTAAAGGTAACCTAAAATAACCTTAAAAGCGAATCTTTTAAATTTTTTTGTTTGTAAATTAACCTTTTAAATAACCGCTACTTAAGCGTAGCAAACTATAGCACGGAGACCAAACTTGAGGGGGAAGAGGATAAAGACGAGCTTAAAGTCACTGACTTTTAAACGCTTTTACACAGCCTTGCTAAGGATTAAATCCAAAGTTTACTATGTAAAAAGCGCTCTTGTTTGTCAGTAAGCTCGTTTTTAGCGCAGAAAAAGAACTTTTCCTCTTCCCCCACAAGCCC
>CAKMMH010000074.1 GCA_927798255.1 uncultured bacterium
ATATACTATTAGAAATTTTTGCTGATAAAGAAGAGTATAAAAAGTATTATTATACTTATACATCACCAGAAGAAGCAATTTACTATCTTTTATCTGGACGTGAAAAATCTGAGATTAGTTTAATTGAAGAAAGGTATAATAAACTAAAACAAAAAGATGATGCATTTATTAAAGATTTAAATATTATTTTTGAAAATGATACTAATACTCTTGAAACGTTACTTAATGGTATAAATTATGAAAAAATCGCGCAAAGGATAAAAGCTCTTTTATATCCTGAAGACGATTTGCTACTAGGAGAGGAGTTAAACTCTCCTGGAATTTATCAAAAAATTAAATTCCCAGTAAAATTTAATGAAATTAACACACTTAAAGATATAAAAACTCATAAACTTCGTGAATATCACCAAAGAGAAAAGATTTTACAAGAATTTTCATATATAAAAGGTAAAAAAGCATTAAAGCTTAATGAATATCTTAACAATCATTACAAATTTTCATTAAATGAAAGTGTATTTCCAGAATTATTTTATTTTAATCCTGAAAAAATCGCATTTGATGTAAGTAATGCATTATTTTTGAGATTAGAAGTTGCAGATATTATAAAAATTTTAAGATATTATGACGCAAATGAGCTTAACCAAATTAAAAACGCATATCTTACAAATTTTAATTCTAATTTAGATAAAGACATATTTGATTATGCAATTAAGGCATTAAAGGGAAAATTTAATGATCAAACTAAAGGAATCTATGAAGATATAATATCAGGTATAGTAAGATTAGATTCTAGTTTTGATTTAATCAAATATTTATTAAGAAGTGATAATGAGTTTCCTAGTTGGGACTCAGAACATGAAATATCACAAGAGTTAACAGATGCAGCATATGAAATAGCTAATATTATTAATAATGAAACATATAGCTATGAAGAAATTGAAAATGAATTATTAAACTATTTAAAAAAATTTAGCTATAATGAACTAATTGATATAAAACAAAGATTTTATGATTTGCTAGAACCCAAAGAATCGTTAACAAAAATTTTGATAGACATATTTGGAAATGAAAACGCAACTAAATTAGATTACATAGTTAATAACATTAATAACGGAGACGAATTGGCAGGTGTTTTATTACCGCATACTTTGTTATATTTGCAAAATAATATTACAGGAAATAGTTTAATTAAACTTAGAGAAAAACTTATTACAGATTGTGAAAATCAAGATGATATCGAAATCATAATTAACAAGTGTGATCTTTATGCTAGTTTTCTTGTAAGGAATTTTTACACTCATCTATTAAGGCATGATAATATTGATAGCTTTTTAGTTGATGCATTTGATTTAGATTATAAATTTATAAAGGCAATAGAGTTAATTTTTAATATAAAATATTCATCTTTAAGAAGATTACTAAAAGAGATGTGTAATAATGGAATATTATCTAGTGACATTCTTACAACAGTAATATTAAAACTTGAAAATATTCCAATTGATATAACAGAAACAATTAAGTTTTATATTAATCAAAGCAAATTAAGAGACTTATTGAAACTTTTTTCAACGTATCAAAATAATCAAAACACCTTAGAAGATATATTTGAAATCATTCATTTAGATAATGAAGTAACAAGCCCTAAATTAAAACAGTTAATAAAAGATAGCAATTCAAAATTAACTGATATAAATGAGTGCATTCTATATTTAGATGGTTATTATCCAAAGGAGCTTGCTAAAAAGATAAGAAGAATATTAGCTCAGAATAATCTCGAAGAACAAGATGAAAATAAGAGATTAGTTCAAATCAAAAAAGATTTAACTAGTTTATTTAAAGGGATTTCAGATTCAAAACTTATCCCTAATGATATTAACTGGAAAATTGAACAAAATTATATTGCCACGTTATATTACAAGGCGATATTTAAGGAAAATATTATAACAACATTAAAAAAACTTAATATTTCAAATCAAGATTTAATTGACATATCAAATTTAATATATGGTGAAGAAATTGTAAATCAGGCATTAAGACTAGAAGAAATTGTAAACGATAATGTTATTAATGAACAAGAAATTGAAACATTAAGACAAATTTTACCACTACGACATAAACGCTACATGATGATTCTAAGAGATTTTTTTAATAGTTATACAAATTACGATAAAAAGCTTGAAGAATACATAAAAGAAAACGATGAGTTTAGAAAACTTTTTATTACAAATGAATAAATAAATTATTTCTAGAATAAAAAAGGGAGAAACACTCTTACATAATAAAAGCATTTTCTCCCTTTTACTTAATAACTAAATATTTTATCTATTTTTGTGACTTAATTCTCATTCCATAGAATGATCTATATACAAAATATAAACCAAGCACAAAAAGAGCAATACCAAAATAAATAGCAATATTTGGTGCCTTAACTGCAATTTCAACTGCTAGTAATCCAAATAAAGTAGTAAACTTGATAATTGGATTTAATGCAACTGATGAAGTATCTTTATAAGGGTCACCTACTGTATCACCTACAACTGTTGCAGCATGAAGCTCTGAGCCCTTTTCTTTTAAATCAACTTCTACAACTTTCTTAGCGTTATCCCAAGCACCTCCAGCGTTTGCCATAAATAATGCTTGGAAAAGTCCAAACACTGCAATTGATACCAAGTAACTTGCAAAGAATGTAGGGTTAAAACATGCAAAAGCAAGAGTCACACAAAATACTACTCCAAAAATATTCATCATACCTTTTTGAGCATATTGAGTACAAATCTTTACTACACCCTTTGATTCTTCAATTGATGCACCTTTTTCATCTTCAAGCTTAATATTTTTCTTAATAAACTCAGTAGCTCTATAAGCACCAGTTGTAACAGCTTGCATTGATGCTCCTGTAAACCAGTAAATTATAGCACCACCTGAGATTAATCCTAATAAAACTTTTGGATTTAATAAATCAAGATTAAGATTTAGCATCAATATAATTGAGAAAATCATTGTAGTAGCACCAATTACTGCAGTACCAATTAGAACTGGTTTTGCAGTAGCCTTAAATGTGTTACCAGCAGAATCATTTTCCTCTAATAACTCCTTACCCTTCTCAAAATCAGGTGTAAATCCATAATCTTTTTTGATTTCATCAGAAATACCTTTAATTGATTCTATTTGAGAAAGCTCAAATACAGATTGAGCATTATCAGTTACAGGACCATAAGAGTCAACTGCAATTGTTACAGGGCCCATACCTAAGAATCCAAATGCAACTAAACCAAAAGCAAAAACTTCAGGGTGAATCATATAAGCTGATAACCCATTTTGTGCTGCAAAATATGCTCCAACCATTAAGCCTACCATTACTAGACCTTTCCAAAATGCTGAGAAGTTACCAGCAACAAGTCCTGAAAGAATAGTAAGTGAAGCTCCTCCTTCTCTTGAAGCATCAACAATTTCGCTAACATGTTTTGATTTAGATGATGTAAATATCTTCGTAAATTCTGGTATAAGAGCTGCAGCCAATGTTCCACAACTTATGATTGATGATAACCAGAACCATGTATTTCCACCTAATGCATTACCTAATAATATATAGCTTGTAGCATATGTTACGATAATTGAAATTATAGAAGTAATCCAAACAAGTGATGTTAATGGTGCTTCAAAATTAAAATTATCAGCATTACCATACTTTGATTTGGCAATACAAGAGTTAATTAAATATGAAACAATTGATGTAATAATCATCAAAACTCTCATTGCGAAAATCCATACAATGAATTGTCCTTGAAGAGCTAACGCACCATCTTGCATGAATCTAACGCCACTTTCATCAACACCAAATCCAACTGCAAGCACGATGAAGCTTACAAGAGCAACACCTGTAACACCATATGTTTCAAATCCATCTGCTGTAGGCCCCACAGAGTCACCAGCATTATCACCTGTACAGTCAGCAATAACACCAGGGTTTCTTGGATCATCTTCACCGATATTAAACACAATTTTCATTAAGTCTGCGCCAATATCAGCAATCTTTGTAAAAATACCACCACAAATTCTTAAAGCTGCAGCTCCTAAAGATTCACCAATTGCAAATCCTAAGAAACAAGACCCGGCATATTCTCCAGGCACAACAAGAAGAATAAATAGCATCATTATCAATTCTACACATATTAAAAGTACACCAATAGACATACCAGAACGAATAGGAATATCATAAACTGGATAAGCTTTCTGCTTTAATGATGCAAATGATGCTCTACTATTAGCGTAAGTATTAATTCTTATACCAAACCAAGCTACACAGTAAGAACCAAGAATACCAAATACTGAACAAGCAATAATTAGCATTACTTTTGAAGCTTCAAGTTGTTGAAGACATAAGAAATAGTAACACATGCAAATAGCTATAACTGTTTCAAGAACTAACAAGAACTTACCTTGTTGAAAAAGATATGTTTTGCAAGTTTCATATATTATAGATGAAACATTAAGCATACTTTTATGGGCAGGAAGTTTTTTAATTCTAAAAAATCCTGCAAGACCAAAAATCATACCAAGTAAGCAAATAACAATACCGCACCATAAGATACATGTACCAGTTACATCGCTTCCAAATACATTAAAATTGACATCCAAACTTGGAATCTTTAAATCAGCTTCTGCTGCAAACGAACTTGCTGGGATAAGCATCAAAGATGCTAACATGCCCATAAATAAATTCGGTAGTTTTGAACGATTTATAATCATGTCATTTCCTTTATAAAAATACGAAAATCTTTAGCATAAAACTCTATTAATAATATGTCTTAATAAAAAGTATTATTCTAAAGAATTCTTCCTTAAAAAAAAAGTTAAATAAAATAATTAACACAAAATTATTCAATATCTCTAGATAAAAAAACGAGGTAATTAAGAAAAAAAAAGAAACTTTTAGATAATAGTTCTTTTGACTAGCTTAGCACCCTTTTATATAAAAAGTGCCACCTTAAAAAGACACACCCAAAATTATTTTTTTTCTTAAATACCTCGAAAAAATTATTATTTATCATGATATCAATTATCTTAAAATTTTCACTATGGTAACTAAATATAGCAATTGGCACAATATGAAAAATTATTAAAATAGAATTATCTAATAAATATAAATAGTTATTTAAAAACAAACCTAATCTTAACCATTGATTTTGCCTATTAAATACCCTAAAGCCACCTCAACTCTTAAGATTCTTTCTCCGAGCCCAATGCTTTTAAATGATTTTTGGTGAAAATACTCTATTTCTTTATCGCTAAACCCGCTTTCTGGACCAATTGCAATGCATTTAATATTAGAAATGTTACTAAAATTATCTCTATTTAACTCATAGTTACAGTTTGTATCAGCAATAACATTTAAATTATTATTAATTAGGTTTTCTCCTTCTTCATTAAAACAATCAAAAATTGATTTATATATTTTGATTTCTGGAAAAAATGTATCGCCAACTTGCGACATAGCAAGTAAACATTCATTTTTTATATTTTTTTCACTTAGGCTTGTCGATTGAATATAACTTTTAGGAATATTATCACATCTTAAGAAGATAATTTTTTTAACTCCAAGGCTCGTTGCTATATGCAAAATCTTTTTATTAGTTTGAGGTCTACAAATTGAAATAATAAGTGTTAAGTCTAATTTTTGAGGAGATTCTTTATCTAAGTTAACATCAAATAAGATCTCGTTATTTGTCATTTTTATAACCTTAGCTTTGCCTAATTTCCCATCAATTAAACCTACACTTATTTCCTGGCCTTCTTTTATAGTATAGCGTTCTTTTAAGAAAGAGAGTCTACTTCCTGTAATAACCCCTTTTGTGTTATTGCAAGACAATTCATCTTTATAAAATAATAGAAAATTCATGAATACTACAAAATTACTAGTTTTTTACTTTGAAATATTTTCTTTCTTAGTATAAATAGTGCCAGTTTTAGGATCCTTACACTTTGGAGGTAAAGTTTTTAGAATTATTCCACCTGCTTTAACACAACTTTCAAAATCTGTAACTTCAATGTTCTCATCTTTTGTAGTAGTCTTATTATTACCATTCATAGTCATCACCATTTTGTTACACGTACATGAATTTTTATTATTTAAAGCACATTTTTCGCACTTACAACTATTTGCCATTAAAGGACATTTTCCTTTACCGCATGGGCAATTAGCTGATTTTAAAAGCTCCATATTATTAGTTTCACATGCCTTTTTTATTTGACATGAATCCTTCATAGGACAAGTATCTTTCATTGGACAAGTTTTTATCATCTCGCAAACATTATCCATTTTACAACCACAAGGACACGTCTTAACTTCTTTACTAGTACAAGAACTTAGCATAAGAATCATTAAACATACTGTAACTACAATAAAAATATTTTTATTTTTCATATAACAAAGCCTTACTTATAATGTAAAATTAATTTTGGATATTTACCTTATATCCTATTTTGATACCATATTTTTTGGCAGAAAAAGCAGGAATTTCAATTGCATATCTAGACTTTCTATTGATAGAATATCTAGGAATATCATCATCTCTAATATCTTTTCCCCCTTGAGGTATCATATTTTCTATTATACCAACTACTATATAATGCTCATTTAAAAACACAATATCTAATGGCACAAAAGTATTTTTCATCCAAAAATTCATAACAATATCTTCATCGTAAGAAAAAAGCATTCCTTCGTTATCATTGAGTGCTTTTACGAACATAAGCCCTTTTGTGCGAAGCTGCACAGTATCTGCAACCTTTAACTCATAACTAGCGATTTTTTCATTATCATTATTTGTAAAAGTTGCATTAACGACCCGATATGCTTGAGCATTTATACTATTAACGCCGCTATAAAGAAATAGTAAGAAGACCACAACCGCAATATATACATATTTTTTAATTTTAAAATTATTTATTTCTTTTCTCATTTTTACTAAAACTTTTAAGATTATTTACAATATTAATATACAAATATTATATTAATATGTTAAGATAACTTTGTTTTTTGTAAATATAGTTTTTCTATATATTATTTTAACAACTAAAAAGGAACTCATCATAAATGAAATCTACAAAAAATGGTTATACCTTTCTAGAATTCGCTATTACCCTACCTTTAACAATGTTAGTTTTATTTGGTATAACAGATATTATGCGAGTGCTTAGTGCGCAGACAGCAGTTGATAGCGCAACCGAAGCAGCACTTCGTTGCCTTTCACCAATAAACGGTGAATGTAGTAACAATAAAAAAGACTCATATGTTAAAAAGTTTGATGTATATGAATTAGAACAAATAAATCAATATATAGCAGATGGTTATACTTTTAATGCAACAGCAAATACAATAAGCACAAAAGTACACGAGTCAGTAGCTACTGCACAAGTTTTAGATAAGGGATATGTAGAAGTAAAACCTTTCTCTACTACATTCAAAGAATTATCGTATCCTGCAGATTTCAACATAAACTATTACTTAATGACAAAAAGCTTACCAAAAATTTTATTAAAAGAGGGACAATCTTTAGATTCTCAAGAATTTGTTCTTAAGAGAGAAACAGGGACAGAATATGAACCAACAATTACCAGAGACAAAAGTTTCACTCTTAGTTTAAACAGCAACGACACTGAATCTTCCGAAGAGTTCGTTCAGTTTAAAATAGAACGTCCCTTTGATTGTAACGAGAATATTCCTTGTTATGTTTCTGAAAATATTGACAAATCAAATGCTGAAAATAATAAAAAATATAACAAAACCTGCGATCTTGCATTCAAGTGGAAAGCTAACGATAAATATGGCCCAGATGGCAATAGTAATAAAGTCACATACAAAGATAGATCAATGACATGTGAAACGACACCTATTGTACTTTTCATAAAGGGTACAGCAGACATTCAAGGTAGAGATAACGCAAAAGTCGAGATTGATTTATGTGATGAAAATGGAGTTTTAATTAGAAAATTAGGAGGACGCGCATTTGATGCAAATTCGAATGCTTCTTTCGTAGCAAGAGGCGCAGAGTATGAAAATTACTCAAAAACATTACAAGAGATTTATGGAAACGCTGAGATTACATATCACCAGGCAATTCAAATTGACTACAATAAAAAGTATAAAATCAAATTTAAACTTTTTAGAACAAATAAACATAATCAACAAGATAGTGTTAAATGGAA
>CAKMMH010000075.1 GCA_927798255.1 uncultured bacterium
TACTCGCATTGGAATATTTGAATCGTAAGAAATCGTAAAATTTTTATGTTCAAAATTTATATTATGTTCTTGGCAATATTCATAAAAAACTTTAATCGTAGCTTTTATTAATCTTATTCCGCCATAGTAACCTGAATATTTGATATCATCGGTTAGCTCATCAATTGAAGAGAATGAAAGTTTATCGTTTTTATGAAGTTTAATTTCTAGAAATGGTGATTCATAAAGTACAACTTTTGATGCAAAATTTCTAACTGTAAAAGAAATAGTTTTTCCAAAATAACCATCTGATGGATTTCCGATTAATCCAGCACGAGCAAAAGTTTTTGTTGTGATAATCATTAATAAAATTTCCTATATAAATTCTTTCACTTAAAGCTACCTGAAACCACTGGTTCTCATGTCACCTGATTCCTGAAACCTGTCGCCTGTTTCCTGCTTCCAGTTTTCTGACCCCAGAACCCCGTCTTTAACAATTTGACGTTCAAATTATACTAGAAATATTAATAAAAATATATAAGTTACAAGGTATTAGATTTAATTAAATTTTTCATCTTGTGTTAAAGGTATATTGTGAGTCCTTGTTAAAAATCCCCATCTAAGTATTGGTAATATATTAGTGTTATTAGTTAAATTAGAAGATAAATTATATAATTTAACGGCTTTTTCATATTCACCTTTTGCCTCAGAAATCACACCATTTATAAAATATGGATACCATTCGTAAGGGTGAAGTTTACAAAGTCTATTAATACTTTTTAAAGATTTTTCTTGCATTTTGGGAACGTAATTAATTGTTCTGACTACTTCAAACATTCTATATAAATCTGCATTATTTAACATCACTTGAACGAGAGTATCATCGTAAGAATCCTCTAAATATGTAGCATTAATTCCATTATCAACCACTCGGTATCTGTATAATTTTTGTGGTACTCTTGTAACTTTTATATTAAAGCGTGACATATTAACCCAAAATTCCCAATCTTCACCAAATCCTAGCGCTACTTTTTGACCTTTTGTCAATGCAAAGAAAATGTTTTTAAAAATAGCAGAAGATGGGATAGTATTTTCAAATTTTATATTTTCTCTATTAAAATTATTTGGAATCCACTCAGATTGTTTATTTCCAAAAAGTTCTAGATTAGTAAAACAAACATCTGCTTTATCAAATTTTATCTGCTCCATACATTTACTTATATACGTTGGGCAAAGAATATCATCTGCATCAAAATTCATAAAATAATCTCCCTTTGCTCTAAAAAATCCATAATTTCTCGTGTGAGCAACTCCAAGATTTTCTTTATTGTAAAGAGTTATATTTCTTCCTTTATATTTTTGAATTTCGTTTTGTGCAACTTTTAAAGAATCATCTACGCTACCATCATTTACGATAATAAGCTCAACGTTTTTATAGTCTTGATTAATAACACTTTCTATTGATTCAGGTAAATATTTTGCTTTGTTATATACAGGCATAATAACTGAAACAAGTGGCATTGAAACAAATGTGATATCTGTTTTTAAATTATTTTGAGCATTTTTTTTGATTTTTATTTGTTCTATTTGAGAAAATAAATTATTAAAGTAATTTTTCTTTTCTTGTAATAAAGCTATAGTTTTCTTTTTGGCATTTTGTCCTAATCTATATGCAAGATTCCTATCTCTAAAAAGTTTTATGCAATATTTTGCAAACTCGTATTCATCTTTTGCTAGCAATCCATCTTTTTCATGAGTAACAGGAGCGCTATCTTTTAAAGCATCAAGCATCACAACAGGAACTCCATAAGACATACTTTCTACAATCTTTATTTGTTGTCCTGTTCCTACAAGAAGAGGTGATATTGAAAAAGAAGCGTTTTGGTATATATCATCTAGATTGTTAATGTATCCAACAAGTTCTATACCATCAAATTTAGGATATTTTAAGGCAGCATTTCCGAAAACTTTTAATTTAAAGTTTGGTTCTTCTTTTAATATAATTGGAAGTACCTTTAGTGCAAAGAATAAATATCCGTGAATATTTAATGGTGATGGTCCTACTAAAAATATAGGTGAGTCTATATAAGTATTATTAACTTCTTTTTGCTCGTAAGTTTGTGGTAAAAATATAGCATTTTTATTTGAATTATTATCATTTATAAGTGCTTGTTCTTTTTTAGAAATTGCTAATGTGATATCAAATTTATTATATGCATCAAGCTCTGTTTGATCGATTGCAATTTTTTGATGATTTATAAAATTTGCATCAAATAAATCATAATACTTTGATTTTTCTATTTTTGTTAATATATCAACGAGGCTTGTTTCGTTTTGTATAAATTCGATTCCTTCTCTTGTATAATCCATTATTTTATTTGATATTGTTATACAATCGAGCATATCGATTATATTCACAGAGTTTTTGCAAAAGTTAAAATCTATAATATCTGCATCATAAGCATAATTCATTATTACAACATCTGGTTTTAAGTGGTTATAGATATCTTTAAAATGTATTTTTAAATTAGGTGAATTTATCCTTCTCCAATTGATTTCTCTTGCATGATAGCATTCATCAGAAGTGGCAACATGCATTATGGTTTTTATTCCATAATCTAAATATAGTTCTAGTAAGTTATTTTTATTTTCATTTTTAACGTCATAAAGAGTTGTCGAAAATAATGTTATTTCATAACCAATTTTCATAAATTCTTGCATAACATCAAGAATTCTTGCATGTGCACCAGAGCTAATAGGATATAAAGCGTAGCTAAAATAAACTAAGACTTTTTTATTCTCTTCTAAATTCTTTTGATAAATGGGATTTAACAAAACGTTTCTATCTTGAGTAGTAGGTGTTAGGTTATAAGGAATGTGCTTTATGAGTTCGTTTTGCCATTTTTCTTTAAATATAGCGCGATTTTTTATTATAATATTGTTTAAATTTTCTTTAGAAAAAATAGTTTTAGAAGTTATATTTTCATAGTGATAAAGCTCAGATTTTGGGTTGTAATAAACTTTAAATCCTTCTTTTCTTATAGCAAAACATAAGTCTACATCTTCATAATAAGCAGGCGAGTAACTTTCTTCATCAAATCCACCAATTTTATCCCATAAATCTTTTCTTACGCATAGACTTGCTCCTGAACAGTAATCAACTTCACATATTTTATTATATTGAGGTCTAAAAGCATTTTTTTCACTTCCAAAACAAAAGATATTGCCATCATTTAAAACTACATTTCCTGCTTCTTGAATAAGTCCATCTTTAGTTAATAATTTTGAACCACAAGCGCCAGCTTGAGGATTTTTTTCCATAAAATCAATTAAACTTTCAAGCCAATTTGGTTTTATAACAGTATCATTATTTAATAAAACAATATATTTTCCTTCTGCATTTTTTGCTCCAAGGTTACATGCTTTTGAAAAACCTAAATTGGTATCATTAGTTATAATTTTAATGGTTCCATTTATTGTTTTTAAGAAATCTTTTGTTTTATCAGTTGATGCATTATCCACAATGATTACTTCAAAATCTGCATTTAATCTATCAAAGTAAGACTCGGAAATATTTTCTACAAGTGATTCTAAGCAATGTTTTGTGTAATCACATTTGTTATAAACAGGTATAATAATTGACGCTAATATTTGTTTTTGCATAAAAATCCCTTGAATTAATTTAATATAACACTTCATTAAATTTGATGATTTTTCGGAGTATTGGGTTCATTTTTATAATTATAAAGAACGATTTTTAAAATTTTTCATCAAAAATTTAAGGTTTATTGAATAATTACAAGTTTTTTTACTTTTACTAAAGTTATGGAAAGAAATAAATTAAGTAGCAATTTGAGTAATAAATTTTTTAATTATGTAAATAAGTATTACAGGTTTGATTCATCTTTAAATTATTATGTTAATAATAAGGACTATTCACTTCCTTATAACGATGGTAATGCATATGAAGAGTATGTTTACAATGTTGTAAAAAATGTAAAAGATAGATCTGAATTTTCAAAAGAATTAAGAGGAGCTATAAAGGACTGGCCTTCATTTTATTATTTATCTCCTATAAGAAATAATATATTTAGACCAATTAAAAAATATTTAAAAGGTGTAGGGCTTGAAGCAGGAGCAGGTATGGGAGCTCTTACTAGAGAGCTTGCAAAAGAGGCGTCATTACTATTTGCATTAGAGGGAAGTAAACAAAGGGCAAGAGTGATAGGAAAGAGATGTGAAGATTTAGATAATGTAAAAGTATTAGTTGACGATATAATGAAATTTCCTATTAAGGGTTTAGATTTTATAACTTTAATTGGTGTATTAGAATATGCTAGTTGTTTTTCAAATGATGAAAACTCTCATTTAAATATGTTAAAGAAGATAAATGATTCATTAAATGATGATGAATTTTTAATTGTAGCTATTGAAAATCAACTTGGTTTAAAATATATTAGCGGAGCTAAAGAAGATCATGTTGGTGTTTCTTATGTAGGAATCCATGATTCATATAAACAAGGTACTGCTCAGACCTTTACAAGACAAAAATTAATTTCCCTTTTTCATGAAGCAGGATTTAATGGGTTAAAGTTTTATTATCCATTTCCAGATTATAAACAACCAAAAGTTATAATTACTGAAAATGCTTTAGGAAGAAATGATTTTAATTTAGCATCATTTATGTCTCTTTGTGTGCAAGAAGGTTATCCTCAAAGTGCATCTTTTAGTAAGACCTTTTCTGATGAAGCCTTGTGGCGAGTGATATGTGAAAATAAAAATTTACAAGATTTTTCTAATTCATTTTTAGTTATTGCAACAAAAAACCCTAGAACTTTTCAAAAGTATATTGATAGTGATATAGCTTATGCTTATTCATCGGGAAGGGATAAGGAATTTGCTACAGAGGTTAAAATATCATCTTTTAAGGGTAAACTTGTTGTTAATAGAGAGAATTTATATAAGTTTGATGAAGAAGATAAAAATCATAATTTATGTATTAAACAAAATTTAAAATGTGAAGATTATATTGAGGGGATAAGCTATTTTGAAAAAATACTTCCAATGATTAATACACCTAATTTTTTACTTAAAGATATTGCATCACTTCTTACTCCTTGGATAAGTTATTTATTACAATTTGCAGTAAAAGATAATGATAGTGGTAAAATTTTAATTCCTGAAAAGTATCTTGATTGTACGCCAACAAATTTGATAATTGGAAAGAATAATTATGTGTATCCATTTGATTTTGAGTGGAAATATAAAAAAGAATATATTCCTATTCTTTGGGTAATTCACAGGGGAATTCAAGGTGTATTAACAAGCGTTGAAGCTATAGCAGATTCAAAAGACATCGAAAATAAATCTATAATTCAAGTTATTTGGGAAATAATCTTACATCTTGGATTTAATGTTACAAATGATGATGTCGAGGAAGTGTATGAACTTGAAAATGAGCTTCAATCAGATGTAACAGGATTTAAACAAGATATAAGAGAATATCTTGGTAACCCTTTGAAGGTCAGAAGAAGTATTTCTTGGTATGAAGATAAAATGAGTGAATTTATAAAAATTATTTATGCATATGAAAATAAACTTAACAAGTCACAAGAGATCAATATATAAGGAAAATTTAAAATTATGCAATTTTGTCACACGTTCATATATATAGTTAAATAAAATTGTAAACCTAACTTTTTATTTTATTTCAAACTTTACAATCTCATTTTTACATCCAATTCTAGCCATCATTCCACTCCAAAGGCTTGTACCTGATGTTACGTAAAGATGAGAATGGTTTTTATGGTATAAACCTTTTAAATATCCGCCGTTAAAAAACTTGGTAATAGTTGAAATTGGAAATGTCATTCCGCCATGAGTGTGACCTGAAAGAACAAGGAATACATCTTTTACAGAGATTTTATTAAATGCTTTAGGGTGATGTGTTAATACAATTTTTAACGAGTTGTCGACAGCATGATTTTTTTCAAACACTTTATCTATTAATTTATTTTTTTCTTCTAATTTATCATTATACATCGGGCCAAAATCTATACCTAATAGGTTAATTTTATAATCTTTATCTTCTAGAATAACGCTATCATTTTCTAACAAATTTATATTTAAACTTTTAAAATATTCGTGCCATGCATCAGGGTTGTGATAATATTCATGATTTCCAAATACCATATAAATAGGTGCTTTAAAATCTTTAAAAGGCAAAAATTTTTCTGAAATTATTTCTGGAGAATCATCGACGCTATCTCCTGTAATTACAATAATATCTGGATTTAATTTATTTACAGTTTCTACGATTTTTTTTATCCTTGATTCTTTTGTGTGTTTTGTAATGTGAAGATCTGATAATTGAACAAGATTTAATTTATTAAAATTTTCAAAATTATTTGCTTCTAATTTTATGGTTTTTACCTCTGGAAATTTAAAGGCGTTATAAACGGCAATCGATGATAGAATAGGAAGTGCTATAAGGAAAAATAAATATATATATTTAAAATCACATTTAAGGAAAAATTTTAAAATATCAATAAAAAGTGTTGAAGCAAAAAAATATATTAATAAAAGATTACAAGCTGATAAAAATAAGACTAGAAAAAACGAAAGTTTATGGCCAATAATTAGAGTTATGTGGATATTAAAGATACCGAGAAATAGTAGTATAGTAAAAAGAATATTAAAAAATAAAGGAAGTTTACAAATATTTAAGAAATGAATTTTTACATAAAAAAATAACGCACCGAGAAATAGTGTAATTAAAGCTAACATAATAATTTATTCCTTTAATATTTTAAAATTTAATATCTTTTTTTATTTTAGCTATCGAAACATTAAACTTTTTTGAAGCTTCCTTTAAACTTTCAAACTCAGGATAAGATTTCTTAATATCCTTATAAGTACATTCTTTAAGTTTTATTTTTCCGTAATTTGATGTTGAAACTTCTTTAAATTCTTTATTCATACAAACAGATTTTATCTCATAATACTTAATACCAATTGTTGAAGTATGAGTAAAAATTAGTCTTGTTATATTTTCTAGTAAATTATAATTTGTAACAACTCTTAAAATATGTCCCATTCTATTTTTTTTATATAGCAAGGGACTATGTGAACATCTTTTGCTCGAGCTTCAAAAAGTTTTTCCATTGCAAAACTTAAGTTTTCTCCTGTATCATTATAAATATTTGTTTCAACTATAATTTATGTTGTTATTAGTATCATATAACGAATCATTAAGTTATTCTTTTATAAATAATGCTCTTAAAATATTAGGGCGTCCAAAATCTCTCTTTCCAAGTCCTATTCCTTGTCGTAAAATTGTAAAATTTTTAGGGAGAGAAAAAACAGGCTTTAAAGAAGCTAAAATAGCAATTCCTGTTGGCGTTATCATTTCAGATTTAGCGTCTGTAATTGAAAAAGGGATTTTATAATCTTCTAATATATTTAACACAGCAGGGACAGGAATTGGTAAATCGCCATGAGCGCAAGTTATAAAGCCTTGCCCCTCATTTAAGTTTGTAATTATGCATTTTTTAATATTTAAATTATCAATAAGAACGCTTGCCGAAATTATATCAACAATTGAATCAATTGCGCCTACCTCGTGAAAATGTACTTCTTCAACTTTGCAACCGTGTGCCTTGCTTTCTGCTTTTGCAACAATTAAAAAAATGTTTTTGGCGATATTTTTAGCAATATCTGAAATTTTAGCGTTATCAATAATTTCGTTTATATCTTTTAAATGTCTATGAATATGATGAAGAGTGTGGTGATGCTCATGATTATGATGTTCATGTTCGTGATGATGTTCACAATGTGCGTTTTCTAGATGTTCATGCTCACTATGTTTTAAAATCACATTAAAATCAGTTCCTAAAATTGAGTATGATTTTTTTTGTGAAATTTCTACAGAAAATTCATCTTCAAGTTGTAAGCTGTTTAATGCTTCTTTTAATATGTTTTCATCTCCTCCTAAACTTAAAAGAGAAGCTACAAACATATCTCCACTTATTCCGCATGTGCCATCTAGATAAAGTACATTTTCCATTTATAATATTTCCTATTATAGTTAAATTTTAGTGAACCCATAACGGGGGTCGGGGAAGGGGAAACCCCATCCTAGCGCCGCGTACTTCGTACGCTTTATTATATCCCTTGCAGGATATTGATTAATACCCT
>CAKMMH010000076.1 GCA_927798255.1 uncultured bacterium
AGAATTTAAGCAAGTGGAAGGACTCCTTTCACCTATCTATTTAACAAGTGTAATGAATTATATTTTTAGTTTAGATAATATTAATTCCTTAATGACAGATGAAAATAAGGAAATAGCAAAGAGACTTTGGCAAATTGCAAAATTAAAGGGGGTTCAGCTAGGTGAGCCGGCGATTTTAAATTAAATTAAATTTTCTTAAATATTTTACATTAGTTATAAAGAAATTTTAATATATTACTAGTCTAGTATTTACACTTGAGATTCAATAAATTAACTTAATTTCATACTACAGTGAGCGTTTATGAGTGTGTGTTTATGAGGGCTTAGGTCAACACCTCAGAAAATGTTGTGTTATTGAGAAAGGAGGGCTAAGGATTTCACCTCCGAGTGTATCTCGTGCCACATGATCTCTGTTTTATGGTAATTCCTTTATTTTAGGATATTACTGTAGTTGCGAAGAATGTTGGAATGTTTTTGCTACGTGATGTTAACTAGTACGATGTTGATATTTATGTCCCAGAGCGTTCCACTTCTTTGTAGGCCAATAATTTAATGTTTTTTTTGAATTACATTTGTGGAGTGATGAGAACTTTTAGTGCGATTTCTTTAGCGTTCCTTTCTCGCATCTAAAAATAAGTTTTCCTTCTCACGTTTAATTATAAGTAATGGTTTTTTTTATATTTTTAAGTTTGCCGAGTGGATTTTAATATTTATATGTGTTCGGTTCATTTTTTTATTCAAATTTCAGTCTTTAAAAATAAACATTGTTTTATAAATTTGCTTTTAAAAATTTAATAAATTCAATATATTATATATAACAAGTTAATTTTTATAGATATTTTAAGAAATCATGTAACTATTTTACTTTACAAGATATCTTATTACTAGTAGTTTCAGATTATAAGTTTTTCTGAAACATTTTATATTTTAAAATATTTTGTAATTTATAAAAGAGATTGAAATATGGATGAGAATAATAACAAAAATTGCCTAACAAAAGCAGAATTATCAGATGCTATTTATAATATCATGCAAATTGATAAACAAAAATCTGTTAAAATCGTTGAAGATTACATCGAAATTATTAAAGATGCTTTAATCAAAGAAGGCAAAGTTATGCTTTCAGGTTTTGGAACATTTACTGTTAAATCAAAAAATGCTAGAAAAGGAAGAAATCCTCAAACTGGGGGAGTTATGATCCTTGAACCTAGAAAAGTTGTTAAGTTTAAAGAAAGCCAAATTTTAAGAAAGGCTATGAATCAACAAGCTAGATAATTTCTTTAGCTTACAATTATTTTTTAAAAGCTTTATCTTTCAATAATACTATATGTGTAGTTCTTATGTAGATTGTTGATGTGTGCGTTTTCTATTGGCTTATTAAAGATAAAGCTTTTTAAAAAATGTATCTTTATGTATATAACTTCTACTAAATTCTTTTATATCCTTAAATAAATAAATTCTAAAAAACTCTAATAAATATATTTCATTGCAAACTTAACTTTCTTTTTGCATAATAAGATAATGTATAATTCTAAATCTTAAGTTTAGTTATTTCATATCAAATAGGACGTTTGGATTATGTTAAAAGTATTTAAGTATACGTTATTAATTCTATTTTTATTAACTTGTTTTGCATGTGTTCAAAAAAGAAATTATAGTTTTTATAAATATGATACAAGAGATAATAGTATAAGTAATGCGCAATCTGTTTATCAACAAGCATATAAAGAAATTCAAGAAGATGCTCTTGAATGGAATCAAGCTCCTCAAAATGAAGGCGTATCTGAAAGTAATATTCAAAGGCCATATTTTGATTGGGAATTATGGGGAAAAGATTTTGATTTGCAAGGCGCGCAAATACAAAATCCTATGATTAAAAAGGGAGATGAGCTTTCTTCTCTAGGTAACTTTAAAGGAAGCTTAGAGGAATATCAAAGAGCTAAAATTGAAAATTTATCAGATGATGAAAAAGATGCATTAGTCGCAAGGATTGCTAGCGCTGAGCTTGCACTTGATAAGCCAAATAATGCATTAAATACAATTAGTGAGTATATAAAATTTAGAAACATTCCTATTGAAGATGTTAATAAGTATTTTGCTTTGATTTTAGCGTATGCATATGGAAGATCAGGGGATTATGATCAAAGTCTTGCATGGTTTTCTAAAGTTAATAGGACAGAGCAAGATAAAAATTTTATTGGCAACTCTGCAAAATCTGGAGCAATAAAACTTTTAGCATCTGTTACAGATAACGATTTAGAACTACTTTCTTCTAAGTGGTCAAATGATTTCTTTGTGTATAATTTAATAGGTATCGAAAGACAAAAAAGGCTAAGTAGCGGTGAAAAAATGTTTGCAAGTAACTCTGAACCATTTTGGAAAGATGAGAATCAAAGTGAAACATTGCAGATAGACCTTGATAGAAACAAAAAAATTATTGCCGTGTTACTTCCTTTAAGTGGTAAGTATAAAAAATTAGGTGAAAATACTAAAAAAGGAATTAGTCTAGCAACAAGTTCTAAATTAATCGAGCAAGGGTTTCAAATAAATTTCTTTGATACTAAAGGAGATGCTTTTTATACAGAAAATTTAGTAAATCAAATTTTACAAAATCAAAATGTTGTCATGTTCTTAGGACCACTTTTATCAGATGTGTCAGAAAAAATTAGTTATCAAATAAGAAGCGCAGGAATTCCAATGCTTACGTTTTCAAAAAGTGATAATTTAGATTTAGGGTATGGAATGTTTAGACTTGGTATCACACCAGAAACAGAAATTAATTCACTTTTAAGAGCCTTATTAAAATATAGAAATGTTACAAAATATGCAGTTGTTTATCCTGAAAATGAAAAAGGTCATTTATATTTAGCAGAGTTTAAAAAAATTGTATCAAATTGGCAGAATGTTGAGCTAGTGTATGAACGTTCATATTACCCAGATGATCCTAATTCATTATTAGTCATAGCATCAGATTTAGAAAATAGAAATGTAGAGGCAGTATTTATTCCTGATTCATTAAGGACAGTAGCAAAATTTAATTATAGCCTTTCTCCAAAACTAAAAAATAACTTGCTTATTGTAGGACCATCAAGCTGGGATAACCAATCTGAGCTTATTGCATCTAACGCAGCACTTAATGGCGCCATTTTTACTAGCCCTTTCTTTGATAAGGATAAAAAAGAATTAGTTAGTAAATTCGTGGGGTTATATCAGTCTAAATATAAAGAAAAGCCAGATTTTTTATCTGCGCAAGGATTTGATGCCATTACGATGATTTTTGCATCTATAAAGATAGCGCTAGAAGAATCTTCAAGTATTGAGGACTCGTTTGCGAAGATTAAATTATATAATGGCTTAACTGGAACTATCCAAGTACAAGAGCATGGAGATGTACATAGAGCGCTTACAGTTGTTGAATGGAAGAATAGATCTAGAGAAGATTTATCTACTCTAGCTTCACAAGCAAAAGTTAATGCTAATAGTGTATTTTAAAATATATTTTTTTAATTTCATAATTAGTAAAATTTTATTTTAAGAGAATAGAGTTTTTATTTGTTTTTAAATAGAAAGGTTTACATGACAAAAACAATCAAAAAAAATGATAAAGTTAAAGGAAGTGTAAAAGAAAATATAAAAGAAAGTAAAGTTACTTTAAGTAATATACCGGTACTTCCATTAATTGACTTAGTAGCGTTTCCACAAGTTTCACATTCATTATTATTGGTTAAGAAAAAATCTATTTTAACTGTTGATGATGCTCTAAAGGATAACTCTTCTATTTTTCTTGTTGCTCAAAAAGATTCACAACCATTAGATGTAGTTAAAAAAGATGATTTGTATTCTGTTGGTGTGGTTGCGAATATTTTAAGAGTTATTGATGAAGGAAAGAATGGAATAAGAATTCATGTCGAAGGAATTAACAAAGCAAGACTATTAACTCTTACAGAATCTAATAATATTTATAAGGGTAAAATTGAATTTATAAAAGAAAGCTCAAAGAATAAGGAATATCCTGAAGTAATATCAGTTTTAAAGAAACAAATATTAGATTACTTTTCATTAGAAGTTTCTTATCAAACATTATCAGAAGACTTCTTATCAATGATAGAAGCTGTAGAAGATCCATTACAGTTTGCAAATATTATTTCAGCTTACTATACATTTGATGTAAAAGATGCTCAGCATTTATTAGAAGAAAGTGATATACATAAGAAATTAATATTCATAAAAGATAAAATTTATTCTGATATTGAAAGAATTTTACTTTTAGAAGATATAAAAAATAAGACAGTCCAAAATATGTCAGAAGAGCAAAAGAAATATTATCTTCGTGAACAAATAAAAACTATAAGGAAAGATTTAGGTGAAGATGTAGATGATAATGTCGAACTTGAAGAGTTGATTCAAAAGTTTGAAAGTTTGGAATTACCAGATGCTGTTAAAAAGGAAGTTAATTGGCAACTTGGACGTTTAAAAAGATTGCAACCTGAGATGAGTGAATATGCTGTAATTAGAACTTATCTTGATTGGGTGTTAGATCTTCCTTGGGAAACAAAGACAAAAGATGATTTTAATTTAAAGAAAGTTAAGAAAGTATTAAATGAAGATCATTATGGTTTGGGTGAGATTAAGCAAAGACTTTTAGAATTTTTGAGCGTTAAGAAATTAAAAGATGATGCCAATGGCCCGCTTCTTTGTTTAGTAGGGCCTCCAGGGGTTGGTAAAACTTCTTTGGGAAAATCTGTCGCAAGAGCGTTAAATAGAAAATTCTTTAGAATTGCCCTTGGTGGCGTAAGAGATGAAGCAGAAATTAGAGGACATAGAAAAACTTATGTTGGAGCTTTGCCAGGTAGAATAATACAAGGATTAAAACAATGTAAGTCTAAAAATCCAGTATTTTTACTAGATGAAATAGACAAAGTCGGAGCTGACTTTAGAGGTGACCCAGCATCTGCATTACTAGAGGTTTTAGATCCAGCGCAGAATAAAGAGTTTAGAGATCATTATATTGATTTAGATTTTGATTTATCTGAAGTTTTATTTATTGCAACTGCAAATAGTTTATCAACTATTCCTGCTCCGCTTCTTGACCGTTTAGAAGTTATAGAAATTTCTGGATATACAAGTGAAGAAAAACTTGCTATTTGTCAAAAATATATAGTTCCAAGACAATTAGAGTTAAATGCAATATCGAATTTAAATGTTCATTTTGATGATAGTGCTTTACTTCTAGTAATTGATAATTACACGCGTGAAGCAGGGGTTAGAGAGCTTGAAAGAACAATTGGTACTATTTGTAGAAAACTTGCTTATGAACTTAATATGACAGGTAAGGTAGAAAAGAGAATTACTAAATCAGTCGTAATGAATCTTTTAGGGCCTATTAGGTATGATATTGAAATAGTTGAAAAGAAAGATGCTGTAGGCGTAGTAAATGGTATGGCATGGACAGTAGTAGGAGGAGAGTTGTTACCGATAGAAGTATCTGTTGCTCATGGTACAGGACATTTGAGCCTTACAGGACAACTTGGAAATGTGATGCAAGAATCTGCACAAACTGCTTTTTTCTACACGAGGGCTAATGCTAAGAAATTTGGAATAGATGAAGATTTCTATAAAAATTTAGATGTTCATATTCATGCACCTAATGGAGCGGTGCCAAAAGATGGACCATCTGCTGGTGTTACAATTTGCATGGCGTTAATTTCTGCATTAGTAAATAAGAAGGTTTCTCATAAGATTGCAATGACTGGAGAAATTACACTGCGTGGAAACGTCCTTCCTGTAGGTGGAGTAAAAGAAAAAGTGCTTGGCGCTATAAGACATGGCATAAATACAATTTTCGTTCCTAAAGAAAATTTAGGAGATATTCCTAAGGTAAAGGAAAAAGTTAAGTTTATTGGTGTTTCGCATGTTTCTGAAATTCTATCAAGGACTCTTTTTCAAAAATAAATATTTAGAGAATGTATTTTATTTATGAAGTTTATAGGTAGTAAAAATATAAGGCGTGCTTTTAGAGAAAAATTTTTACTACCTATTGTAGTAATGAGTGCTATTCTATTTACTAATTCTAATAATAATTTCCTTATAAGTAATTCTTTTGCTGATAATTTTAGTGTAAAGTGTGAGTACACAACTCGAAGTGGAAAACGAATAATAGTTGATGACTACAATCAAGTTCCAAGAATTTATAGAGGGGAAGCTAGGTGTATTAAAGTTGATAATAGTGAGCTTGTTTCTGCTAGTAATATTGATTTAAAAAGACAAGAAGCAAATGATGTAGTGAATACAAGTTTAGGTAAAGTAAATCTAAAATTGTCAAAAAATATTAAATCGCTTCTTGTAAAAAATCCACAAAGAGTAATTAGTAATTCTATGAATACTGTTAGTAGAATTATTAATCAAGAAGGATTTAGTGAAAAACTTTCTAATATGAATCAAGAATGGAATATTGTTTTTATGGGAGAGAATATTCCAAACAATCAAGTTCCTTCATATTTAATAACAAATTGTCATCCAGGTTGGATGGTCCCTCCAAGTGATATTTACATTGCTACATATAGAATTTACAAAGGATGCAGCGGAGAAGGTGAAAGAGTTGACCCTGAAAAAGAGTTAGAACATGTACTCTTACATGAGCTAGGTCACGCTATAGAATATAAATTATTAACTGCAAGGGGAAGTAGAGATTTAAAAAGATCTGAAGGATTTGCAACATGGTTTGCTATGTATGCTTCAAAATATTCACCGCTTTTAAATAGTAGTGAATTACTTTCTTATTATAAAAATATGGCAAAAATTGCTATTGAAAATTCTCCTAAGTCTTTTAATTTTAGTGGTTCGGTATATGATTACGCAAGAAGCAGTATGTATTTTTATACAATAGAACAAAAACAGGGGGTTAGCGGTATTGTAAGGCTTTATGATTTGATGAATATGGGGGAAAGTTTCCTAGGAAGTGTAGCTGATATGCTTAATACTAGTGAGGTAAAGATAGAAAGTAAGCTAATTTGGTAATTTTTATAAAAATTTCAAATATTTTAATAAATTTTTTCTAGATTACTTGATTTGTTTGGTTAGAATATATAAACTATTAAAGTTATTTGAGTTTATAAAAATTTATCCTTTTTATTGATTTTCTTTATTAAAGAATTAAAAAAGAAAAAAGCTAAGGGTGTAAATTTATAGAAGTTTTATTTTTTATTGAGAGTTTAATATGCCAAAGATTAAGACAAATAAGTCAGCAGTTAGAAAGTTTAAAGTAAACGCTAGTGGTAAGGTTCTTCGTAAGCAGGCTTTTAAAAGTCATAATACTGCTAAAAAGACACCAAAGAGAGTTCGTCAATTAAGAGGACTAGTTTTAGCTTCTAAGGGAGATGCTAAGAAAGTTCAAAAAATGTTACCATACGCTTAATTTAAATTTAGTGATTTTTAATTAATGAAAGTGTGTGTATATAGGAGATAATTTAAGATGCGTGTTAAAAGAGGATTTGTTAATAAAAGAAAACATAATAAGATTTTTAAATTAGCTAAAGGCTTTAGAAACCGTCGTAAGAGCTGTTACTCAATTGCCAAAGCTGCAGTTCATCACTCTCTTGCATTTGCAACAAGAGATAGACGTACTAAAAAGAGAACATTCCGTCGTTTATGGAATATTAGAATAAGTGCTGCATGCAAAGCTCTTGGTTTAAGTTATAGCCGTTTTATCTATGGTCTTTCAAAGGCTAATATTACATTAGATAGAAAAATTTTAGCAGAGCTTGCAGTAAGTGATAGTAATACTTTTGCAGAGCTTGTAAAGATTGCAAGTCAAAATCAACCTCAAACTGCTAAAGCTGCGTAAAATTAATTTTCTATATCCATTTAGTATATCAATTAAAAAATGCCCTAGTCGTAACTAATAAGTAACTAATAGGTAACTAATTAAGTTATGATTAGGGCTTTTTAGTGTCTTGTTATTTATTTTTTAAGAATCTTTCAATAAAATTTTCATCAAACTAAGTAGTTCCTGTGTATAAATAGCGATTTTTTAAATTCGCTGATGACATAAGAGATTAATTTTGACAAA
>CAKMMH010000077.1 GCA_927798255.1 uncultured bacterium
TGAACTCTTAGCATATTTTTTCTCTCTAACTTCTTCTTCTGATTTACAATCAACACAAAGTTTAGCCATAGGATTAGCTTCAAGTCTAGCAATAGATATATCCTCGCCACAATTTTCACATTCACCATATGTACCATCTTCGATTTTTTGAAGAGCATCTTGAATGTCTTGAAGCATATTATGTCCTCTTTGATCACCTTGATACATTGCATCAAGCTCCATTTCAGCAGATGCCATATCTGCCTCATCACCTGATTGAGTATTAGAAATTTCTTGGCCTGCTTTATTATTCTTTGCTTGAATTATTTCATCTCTTTCATCTAATAGTCTTTTTTTGAATTTATCTAAATCTTGTTTTTTCATAACTTACTAACCCCTTATAAGAAATTTCTGATCAAAAATATGGTCATTATATTTAAATAACCCTAGAATGCAATACATAAAATTAAAATTAATACATTTTTATAAAAAATAATTAATTAACTATAATTTAATAAAATTAGATATTTTAATATAACAAAAAGTTTCATATAATATTTTTATGCAAGACGATTTCGAATCAACAAAAATAGCAATAAATTTAGCTAGTTACAGATGTCCTAGATATGACGACTTTCCTAATTTTGGTCTATACGCAAAACAAGTTATAGAATTTCTAGATAAACATCTTTCTATTTTTTTAGTTCCTACAGAAGAAAAATTATTAACTACAACTATGATTAACAACTATGTAAAACAAAAAATTGTAAGCGCACCTGTGAATAAAAAATATGATCGTGATCAAATAATTCACTTGTTCGTTATAAGTATTTTAAAACAAGTTTTAACTATTTCAGAAATTGCAAAACTACTAA
This sequence comes from uncultured bacterium, assembly GCA_927798255.1. GTDB lineage: Bacteria > Bdellovibrionota_C > UBA2361 > UBA2361 > CAKMMH01 > CAKMMH01. The sequence continues at coordinate 855 of CAKMMH010000077.1, forward strand.
GATTACAGATTAACCAATATGAAACGACTAAAGCTTATAACTTTTTTTGTGAAGAGCTTGAAAATAGTTTGAAAGCAACTTTCTCAACAAGAATTTTTTCTGATAGTTCATACATTTATATTCCTACTCCTTTATCAGAAGCTGCAAGATCTGCCCTATTATCATTTTCCAATAAAATTTATGTTAAAAAAAATTTATATTGGAGTTATAATAAAGAAAATTAAATAATTATAAGAAGTATAAAATGATAAAACAAATAGAAATTGAAGCTAACGAAACTTCAGCAAACAACTCAAGGCATAACTCATTATTAAATAACGCAACTTATAGTATTCAAAGAAATGTATTAATGCTTGATGAGGCAAAAAGAACTGTACCATTAGGTGTAGAAATCTTAGAAAAAGATTTAAATATAACAAACATAAAATTAAAATATGGAGATTTAAGAATAGTAATCTTTAGAATGTATGTTCCTAAAGAGAAAGAAGCATCTCTTAAAAAATGGGTAAATGATTTTAATAGCAAATTTAATATTCAAGTTATAATTCAAAGAGAACAAGGTTATAGTGGTATAATAAGTTTATTTAATAAATATTTTAGTAATAAAGATTTATTAACAACACAAGATATCCCTACACTTAACTTAATACAAAGACAATTTTTTGGTACTCCACCAAAAATTACAAAAGAATATATTGAATCAAGAAAAAAAATTAATTCAAAATTACCAGAATTACCAGATATTCCATTTGTTGCAATAGATGATGAGGGCACACTTGATCCAGAAGACGCAATGTATGTAGAAAAAATTAATAACGATACTTATCAGCTAACCGTGGCTATAGCTGACATAAGTTACTTAGTTATCCCTAGAGGAAAACTAAAAGATTATGCTATTAATTTAGGATTTACAATATACGGTACATGTACAAGAGTTTCAACACTTGGTGAATTAATTAATTATGATGAATCACATTTATCAGATAAAGAGCTAACTCCAGCTTGGATATTTAGGTATGAAATCAAAAACGGGAAAAAACCAAAACTAATAAAAGAGCCTTTTCTTGCAAAGGTTAAAATACACGAAAAAATTACTCCAGAAGAAATAAGCTTAAATACCTTTAAAAACAAAGAGCAAATTGATTTACTTGGATTTGTTGCAAAATGTTTTAGATATCAAAGAACAGGTAGTTTAGAATCTCTTGAAAATATAAGAAGCCATAACGAACATAATCAAGAAGTATATAACGCTAACGAAATCATAAGTGAAATTATCATAAAGACTAAGGAATCATTTGCACAATTCTTAAATAAATATAAATCTAAAAAAGCTATTTTTAAGGTTCAAAAATCATTATCGTTAAAGAAGAAAAGAGATATATTAAAAGAATTAATTAAATTTGGTATAGACCCTTCAAGCGACATATTTAAGTATCCAGATACTCTAAGTATAGTATTAACACTCTTACAAAATTTAAGTTTTGATGCAAGAATAACAAATAACGAGGAGTCAAAAAAAGCTCAAAAAATTTTAGATGATATTATTAATACAATTTTTAAACGTTCATATTACGATAATTTAAATAGAGGTCATGCCTTTTTGAATGTTGACTCTTACTGTGATATAAAAGGACGTCTTGCTGCTGGTATAATAAATCAAATTCAAGCTAGAAATATTTTACATGGAAATGAAAAAAGTTATAACCTAACTGAGATACAAAGAATGACAAAGAAGCTTAATAGACAAATTAGAACGTATGGTATTAAAAACTATACACTTAGATTTTTAGAGATGTTAACTTCAAAGCTTAGCCTAATTAATAGCGAGTTTTTAGGAAAAGTTACCAGAATAAAGAATGATAAACTTTTTGTAGATATAGACGGCTTTAAAAGATGGGGATTTATTCCACTAGATACAGTAAAAGACCTAAAACTTTTAAGAAAAATAGAAGAATGCCTAGCAAACAACTTAAAAAGCGAAATTGATATAAAATTATTAGGTTATTCTTTAAAAGAACAAAGATTTTTATTTGAAATAATTTAAGGATACCCTGAATAATTCATGATATCCCGCAAGGGATATAACAAAGCGTGCTTGCACGCGGCGCCAGGATGGGGTAAGCGAGCAATATTTCGCCAGAAATATTGTGAGTCTATTCCATTATCAAAAAATCCAAAATACACGCAACCCCGTAGGGGGCAACTAATATTTATAAAATATTGCATTAATCAATGTTTTCTTATGAAAAGAATTAAGGTATTAAATTTTTATCACGAGTAATTGTTACTTCTTTTTCCGCAGAGGAATCTATTTTTAAACCATTTATTGATTCATAAATATAATCGTAAGCATCTCTTAAGCTTTGCTTAAATGATATCTTTTTTTCCCATTGAAGTTCATTCTTTGCTTTGCTTGCATCACCAATGAATAATGGAACATCAGACGCTCTCATTCTATTATGATCTTCTTTAACTTGGATTTCTTTTGATGAAAAATTAAGTATAATGTCTAAAATTTCTTTAATTTTATGAGGTTCTCCAGAGCAAAGGTTATATATCCCCTTTCCCTTTTTACTTAATGCATAATAAGCTTTTACAATATCTCTAACATCTGTAAAATCTCTTTGCGCTTCGAGATTTCCAACAGAAATTGTAGGTTCTATTAAACCTTTTTCAATTTTTGCAATTTGAGTACAAAAATCTGGGACAACAAAGCCTAAATTTTGCTTAGGTCCTATATGATTAAATGGTCTTGCAATAACACATTCTAAATAAGGATTTTTAGAATATCTCATAAATTTTAGTGCAACTTCTTCAGCCATTAATTTTGAAACACCATAATTACTAGCAGGAACACATGGAGTATCTTCTTTTATTGGCATTAAGCTTGAATCAATCTTCCCATAACACTCACTTGAGCTAATTATAATAACTCTTACTTTTTTATTTGAATCTTCTGAAGCTTTTAAAATATTATAAACTCCGCCTACATTTACACTTATAGCTAATTGGAAATTATTCTCGCAAACTTTAGGCGCTGCAATTCCAGCAAGGTGATATATAACATCTACATTATAATTATTTATAACTTCATAACAATTATCATAATTACATACATCAAGAGTCACAAAGGAATCATCTAATTTTTCATGCTCTAATGAAGTTCTTATAACTTCTTCATTATTATTTATTAAAAGCTCGTATAAATGTTTTGCAACGAAACCACTTGCGCCCGTAATAAGTGATGTCATAATAAATTTTCTTTTATAAATAATATGCCTAGGAAAGGACTTGAACCTTCATAAGATTGCTCTTACTAGCCCCTCAAGCTAGCGTGTCTACCATTCCACCACCTAGGCAAAAAATAAAACATAAAATACTAGGTAAATATTTTTTTCCTAGTACATAATAATAAAAACTTATTATTTTGTTTCAGCTTTAGCATTATTTACAGTATCATTATCTGCTTTATTAGCTACTTTATTAGCCTCATTATTTACAGATTCATCTAATATATCGATATTATTCTTATTGGTATCATCTGTATTAACTTTATCCAAAACTGAACCTTCTAATTTGTCTTGATTATTTGCTTGTGTTGTTACAGTTGCTTTATTTGCAAAAGTAGAATCTTTTGCTTGATAAATATAAGTTCTAACTAATAAAATTGATGTAATCATAAAGATAATAGCTAGAGCTGTGGTTATTTTACCAACATTATCGATACTATTAGTTCCGAAAACTGAATTAGAATTTCCAAATACTGCACCTAAGTCTGCACCTTTACCTTGTTGTAATAAAACTAAAAAGATCAAAGCTAAACATAAAAGAACATGAACAATAATTAGAAATGTTATTAACACAGAAATTTCTCCCTTAAAAATTGATTACGATATACATAAATCTTTTTTATTAAATAAAAAAAGTCACTTACAGAATAACATTCTACTAAATGACTTCTTTTATTGCAAGTATTTGAAAAAATTAGTAACCGTTCCTTACTTATTATAAGAAAGGCTATAAAAATTAATAAATATGCTTGTAAGTCCTTGGAAATTGTATAACATCACGGATGTTACTAACCCCAGTTGCGTACATTACAAGTCTATCAAATCCAAGACCAAAACCGCTATGCTGCACAGTTCCAAAACGTCTTGTATCAAGATATTTAGTATAATCTTCTATATTCATATTTCTAACCTTGATAGCTTGCTCTAATTTTGCTAAATCAGTTTCTCTTTCACTACAACCTATTATCTCACCAATTCCTGGCACTAATAAATCAGTTGCCGCAACTGTTTTTCCATCAGGATTTTGTTTCATATAAAACGCTTTTATATCCTTTGGAAAATTAATTAAAAAAACTGGTTTTTTATGAACGACCTCGGTTAAATATCTTTCATGTTCTGTTTGAAGATCAATTCCCCAAGATACAGGATACTCAAATTTTTGACCTGAATTTTTCAAAACTTCTATTGCATCTGTGTAATCAACTATAGCAAATGAACTATTAATTACATGATGAAGTTTATCAATTAATCCCTTCTCCACGAATTTATCAAAAAACTCAAGTTCTTCTTTACAGTTGTTAACAGCATCGTTAAGAATATATTTTATGAAGTCCTCAGCAATAGCGATAATTTCTTTTAAATCGACAAAGCAAACCTCTGGCTCAACGTGCCAGAACTCTGCAACATGTTTTGGTGTGTCACTATGTTCTGCTCTAAATGAAGGGCCAAAAGTATAAATTTTACCAAGTCCTCCAAGGGCTGCCATCTCGCCTTCTAGCTGACAAGAAACTGAAAGCCCAGCTTTACAAGTAAAATAATCACTAGCATTATATTCTTCTTCTGATTTACTAGTAGCATTCCAAGGCTTTGTAGTAAGCCTAAACATCTCCCCTGCTCCCTCGCAGTCACTGTTTGTTATAATAGGAGCTTGAAGATATTTATATCCTCTTTCACTAAAATAAGTATGAATTGCATAAGCCAATCTAGCTCTTACAGATAGTACCGACTTAAAAAAGTTTGTTCTAGTTCTTAAATGAGGAATTGTCCTTAAAAATTCCATACTAGTTTTTTTCTTTTGAAGTGGATATTCTAAAGGGCATTCTCCTAACACTTTTAAATCACTAATTTCAAGCTCTATAATGTTTCTTTCTGATGCTACAATGGTACCTTGAGCGTATAGAGAAGTACCAATTGATAAAGCAGGTTTAATTTTATCCTTATATTCATCTTGAGAATAACTATCGGCGTTAATTGTTAGTTGTAAGTTTCTAAGAGAAGTTGTACCGTCATTTAATTGAATAAATGTCATAGGTTTAACTTCTGAGCTTGTTCTAACCCAACCGCAAACTTTTACATTTTTTCCAATAAACTTTTTAGGATCTTTAAATAGATCTAAAATATCTGTATGTTCCATATATTACCTTAAAATAATAAAAAAATAGTGATTATTAATCTGATATTTTAATTAAATGATAACTTTTCTTTCCAGACCTTAAAATTACAATATTATTAAACTGCAATTTAATATCACTTAATTTACTATCAGGACTTCCTAGCTTTTGATTGTTGATATATGCACCACCATTTTGAATAAGTCTTTTTATTTCACCCTTTGATGAGGCCATATGAGTTTTCACAAAAAGGTCAGAAGCCGTGCTACTTTTAACTTCCTCACTATTCATGCTTGATGAAGGTACATCTGAAAAAATATCTATAAGACTTTTTTCATCAAGTCCTTCAATGCTACCTCCAAAAAGCACATTTGATGCTTTTATAGCAAGCTCGGTTTGAGCCTCACCATGAACAATTGTTGTAACTTCTTTTGCTAAAACTTTTTGAGCTTCTCTTTTTTCAGGATTTTCTTTAACAGTAACTTCAAGAGCTTCAATTTCTTCTTTTGATAAAAAAGTAAGAGCTTTTAAAAGTTTAATAACAATATCGTCTTGAGTGTTTAAAAGCCATTGATAAAACTTATAAGGCGAAAGGTAATTTTCATCAAGCCAAACTACAAAACCGCCTTCACTTTTTCCAAGTTTTTTACCTTCAGCATCTGTTAAAAGCGGAGTTGTAAGTGCGTGAACGCTTTTTCCGTGTTTTCTTCTAATAAGCTCAACACCTGATGTTATATTTCCCCATTGATCTGAACCACCTATTTGAATAACACAATTTTTCTTTTCAAATAAATAACAGTAATCATAAGCTTGAATCAGCATATATGAAAATTCGGCATAAGAAATACCAATTGTTTCTAGACGCTTTTTTACAGTATCTTTTGCAGTCATATAACCAACTGAAAAGTGTTTACCAACATCTCTTAAAAATTCAAGAAAATTAATACTTTTAAACCAATCATAGTTATTTACGAAGTCAACTTTAACACCAAGCCTTTCATATATTTCTGTTAATTTTCTTTTTTGACTATTTACATTAAACTTAACTTGTTCCATTGATTGAAGAACACGTTCTGCTTGTGCTTTTGGATCCCCTATTGCACCTGTTGCCCCACCGTAAAGTCCTATAACATTAAATCCATAACTTGCAAATCTTGCTAAATTTAAAACAGCTACTAAGTTACCAATTTGTAAACTTGGTGCCGATGGGTCAAAACCACCATAAACAGCTGAACCTTTAGGAAGTTTTAATATTTCTTCTTCACTAGTTATGTCATTTAAAAGTCCACGCCATTTAAGGTCTTCTATAATATTATCAAACATTATTACCTCTACAATGAATTCTTATCTAAAATATACACTTAAATAGATTATCATAATTAGCCTTTAAAAGCATTAAAAATAATAAATAAATTGAAAAATTATATATTTTTTATACAATGTATCTTTTAGAAATGTTAAATTTTAGGGAGTAACAAATTTTAGGGAGTAACAAGCGGAGTAACAATGAAACTTGAATATTCATCAATTGCATTAAAAGGAAATGATTATAAAGAAAAGATTAAAGAAGCTAGGGCTTTTTGCGAGAAAAACGAAGTCGAATTTGGAATTCAAATGCACAATACGGCAAATCTTGATGAGGTTGAATTATTATCAAAAGAAAATGTACCTTTAAGTTTTCATGCACCAATTGGTGGAAA
>CAKMMH010000078.1 GCA_927798255.1 uncultured bacterium
AATACTGCATATTTTGATTCATCATTTGAAGCAATAATAAATGTTGATTCAATAATAAATGTATGGAGTGCAATTAAAATTAATGATGATGAATTAGCTGCATTAAGAGAAGAGTCAAAACAAGTCCTTTCAAAGCAAAGTGCATTAATTGAGAAAATAAAGGTTTATTTTAATGATGATTTTGAAAATGATTTGACATTTATTAATAGAAAGCTTTCAAAAGAAAGGAATAAAAGAGAAGAGTATAATTTACTTTTAACAAAGATTGAGTATTTAGAAAAAGAAATAAATGCTCTTTCAAATAATTCTTTAGCCTATGAAAATGATATAAATGATATTTATTCTAGAATTGGAATAACAAAAGATAACAAAAATTTTATATATTCAATTTTTGAAGATAGAAAAACATATACAAAGTTAAAATCTGAGCTTGCAATTTTTGATCACGAATTAAAAACTATTGATTCAAAACTTGTAAATAATCATGATTTTGAGAATTATTCTCCTAAAGATTTACAGGTTAAGCAAGAAGAGATAAATGAGGAATTGAAAGATTTAGAAGGTATTGATAAAAAAGAAGTCGAAATTTTAACAAGGATTGATACTTTTAATAAGGGTAACACTTACTTAAGTGTTAAACAGGAAGAGACTGAAAAGAAAGAAGCCTTAGAAGATTGCACAGATAAATCTCTTGTAAGTATAGCTGGAAGTTATATTTTAGATTTTGTAGAAAACGAATACAAGAGAGAAAAAGAACCAGAAATTTTAGTAGAGGCAAATAAGCTTTTTTCTCTTTTTACAAATGGTAAATATTCGTTAAAGTTTAAAGATGATAATGAGTTTAGTTTTTTTGCATTTGATGAAGAAAATTTAAAAGTGTTAACTTTAAAAGAGCTTTCAACAGGTACAAAAGCACAGCTTATATTAGCTTTAAGATGTAGTTATGTACTTTCTTTCTCAAAGGATAAAGAGATTCCACTTTTAATTGACGAGGTACTTGCTACGACTGATGATATACGCTTTGATGCAATCATGAGTTCATTTTTTAAACTTGCAAAAGAAGGATATCAAATAATATATTTTACATCACAAAAGAATGTAGTAGGGCAGATTAAAAATTTAGCTAATAAACAAAATGTTAATATTACTTTAAGGAGTATTTCTTATCTTGATAAAGATTTAAGTAATATTCATTATGAAGAAACGAAAATAAAAGAAATTCCAAATTTAAAAAATGTTGAGACAAAGGAAAGATTAAGACTTTTAAATATTGCGCCAATAACTTTACCTATTAATATCAATAGGTTACCGATAGCATATTTAGAAAATGATGGATATGTGCTAGAGAAGCTTTTAAATTTAGGAGTATCTTCTTATGGTCAGCTAAAAAATATTTATGATAAGATTCAAGATAAAGATTTTCTTTTGTCAAAAGATGCAATGAATAGAATTGATGCAAAGGTTAAAGCGCTTGAAATTTATTCAAATCTTTGGTCAATAGGTAGAGGATGTAAGTTTAGTGAAGATTTAATAAATGATAATTCAACAGACACTTTTAAAGCTAGACTTTATGAAGTTGCAGATAGCACAAATTGGATGAGTTCAGATTTCCTAAATGCAGTTTCACCAAATGGTACGGTAAAAATAGCAAGATTTAAGCAGCAATATGACAAATTAAAAGATGTGTTTGAAAGAGAGTCGTTAATTGATGATAGAAAAGTATTATCAGAAGAAGAGTTACGTTCTGAATTTATTGCAAAATGTCTAAATGCAAATTTAAATTTAGACAAAAATCGCATTCTTCAGATGACTGAGAACATAATTCGAGAATTTAATTAACATTACTTGTTATAATTTTTTATTTATAGTTTATAACAGGTAATATTATTTTTTAATTTCTGAAGGAAGTCTCCAACCACCAGTTTTTGGATTCTCATCTTCTCCAAATAGAAGCTTAACAGATTTTTCGTAGTCCCATAATGCGTCTACAAAATTTAGTGTTCCTCTATTGGAATATTCAGAAACAAAAAATGTAAGAGATCGTTGCTTTGCATGTCCTAAGGCACGGCGAATATCTCTATCAACTCTTTCCATATTATCACCGTTTTCAATAAAAACTTGCCTAAACATCATAGCTAGTTCTTCGGCAGTTGTGTCATCTGACCAGCTCATTTTTTCAATGATTCTATGTGCTTTTGTCCTTTTTGATTCACGAAGTACTATGAATCTTGCAACAAATGCTGTACGTCTGGCACGATTAACCATTTTTTCATACATTGCTTTTGTTTCTTCATTTTCAAATTGGAATGAATTTGAAACATCAGTGTTATATTGGTTCGTAGTATTTTCCATTTATGGTTTCCTCCTTGAAAAACAGTACACGCACACTTATTGATAACTAAGTTGTAGGAAAATACTAAAAAAAACTTAAATTTCATTAAAAAAAGAATTAAGAGCGTAACTTCCTGATTTTTTAACTAATTACTTATCGTTTTTTTATTATCATTATCTCTTTTAAAGGAGTAACCATCTTTTTCCCAGAGCTTAATATATTTTAAAAATACATAATAACTTTCTATTACTGCTACAACAAATCCTGAGAATCCCTCAAGGAATCCTTTTTTAAGAATATAAAATTTAATGAAACGAAAAATAGGATTAAAAATAATATTGTAAAATTTAACTCGTTTCCCTTTTTTCTTAAGAACTTCAGCTGAAATATTTGAAAATTTATTGAGGGTTTGAATATGATGAGTGATATCACCATAAGTATAATGCTTAAGCTCCTTTGTTAATTTTTCAATTTTTCCAGATTTTATTATTGCGTGTTCATGCGGTTCATCTCCCCCCCACACGGTTTCTTCTCTTTTTACAAGCCTAAGTCTATATTCTGGATACCAGCCACCTTTTCGCCACCATTTATTCATATAATTTACAACGCGAAGAAGCTCAAAACCATTGATGTTTTTACTATCAGTTTTAGGGTCATTAATTTTTTCTAAAATTTCATCTCTTAGCTCATCAGAAACTGCCTCATCTGCATCAAGATTAAGTACCCATTTTGATGTACAATGATCAAGTCCAAATTGCTTTTGAAGTTTAAACCCAGGCCAAGTACGTTGAAAAATTTTATCAGTATATTTTTTGCAAATTTCTAAAGTTTTATCTGTCGAAAAGCTATCAACGACAATTATTTCATCACACCATTTAACGCTTTCAAGGCATCTTTCAATAGCGTCTTCTTCGTTAAAACAAACAATAAAGGCAGAAATTGTAGCTTTTTTATTATCTTCCATAAGTATTGAAATCCTAATTCTTAAAATTGAGCATATTAAATTAAATACAGCGCTTATTATATCATATGAAAAAAAAGATAAATAGATAAATAGAAGTTAAGTATTGAATTTTATGTAAAATTTTAAAATAACAAAACTTTGTAGGAAGCATTTTATACATAATAAAGATAATAAGTTGAGAGTTACATTAAAATTTATATATATATGCAATATATTTTAAGTCAAAAATTAAAACCTATGGATTCTTCAAAAGAAATAGGAACAAGCACTCATTCCAATACAGATATTTTTAATTAATCATTATTTAAAATTTCAAGACATAGTGGACACGTAAATGTGTCAATTGATAAGATTGAAATAAATAGACTTAACACTGAGTATCATTTAGAAATCATAAGACATAAAAGTGAAAGACAAGCCCCAAATATTATTCTTTGAGTAGATGGATTAAAAAAGTTTGTTAATGAGTATGAACAAAAAAATCCCTTAAAAAAGAAGAATATGAAGAGTATTTAAGCGTTTTAAAAAATATGGCAAATTTTGAAGAAAGATATCAGAAAATTCATGGAAAATCTCCAGAAGATAACACATACTCATACAAAGAGCCATTTGAACCACGTGTGTTATCTGATGTTATTTGTTGTACATTTCACCAAAATTCGTCTGCTGACGCACCATTTGAAAGATATGATGAAGTAACTTATGCAAAGTTAATAGCAATTTGTCTTAAAGAATTTCATGAATTCGGGATTCCTAAAGAAACAATATCGCTTAATATTGGCTATTATGGAGATGCTGAAGTTTCATTTTCATTAGATATGAATCCTAATAAAATAGAAGACTTCCAAATTTATTAAAAGTGTTAACTTTTGCACAGAAATTTAATCAACAATCTGTCTACTTATCATTTATTGATGAAACTATGTTAAATCAGTATTGTGAAGCAAATTATAATAAAATTAAGGGGATAGACTAAAGAAATACTAAAGCTTTTTAGTTTATTACATGCGTTGCGCTATTTTTAATTCCTGCATAATGGCTTATCTGTACAAATTATGTTAAAAACATCACTCGTTTTGGTATAAAGACTAGAAGAATGCTTTTAGTCTTTTACTAAATTACAAAGGTTTGAAAAAGATTTTTTAAAGAGGTTTTATCATGCTAGGTGTGAAGTATTCTCAGAATTTTACCCTGAAAAGTAAAACTAAATTTGACCAAGCAATTATTGATAAAATTGATTGGTTTAAAGGCAACAATATGTATTGGTACGAAAAAGTGCAAGAGGCTCCTTCGGAAATTTCTTGCAAAATTTTCGTTTTGGGTTTCGTTTTTGCTGATACGTTTTCACTATCTGTTAAAGATGAACAGGGAAAATTGTTAAAAAGTGAATATGTCACGTTAGAAGATTTAAAATGGCTTATGGCAAGGTCTCATAACGTGGGAAAGAACTCATTTGCGAAACGAATTGAAGAATTCATAAAAAAAACGGGTTCTTGATAAATACAATATTTTTAGTCATAAAGTGTTAAACCTTATGGTAGTAGTTAAAGACTGCTATCTTAAGGTTACTTTTTTACGCTAAAGTAAATCTTTATAAGTAAATATTCCATAAGTATTTTAATTTCATTTTTGCTACTTTATTATTTTTTTTATAATGTTCTATTTATACAAAATCCTAAGCGTTATTTTTAGTAGCAGTATTATTAGTAGCTTCCATTTTTGATTTATTCAAAGTAATATAAATTTACAATTATAAATTTGTCATAACCTATTTCGGCGCGCAAATAATTGAATAAATTGCCATTTTTTAATTTAATAAAAGATTATAGTAAATGAAAAATTTAAAAAATTTAAATTTTATAGTCTCTTTTTTATGTGTTCTTTCTTTATACATTTATAGATTGCCATTTAAAATGAATTCTAACAACACAACGTATGCATTAGAGCATATTAATATGTATGATGAAACATATTTTGCTAATAATATTGCATTATCTTGTGGTTTTTCACCAAGGTTTTTTTTGAATTTTTTAGTTAGCACCTTAATGAAAATAAATGGAGGAAATTGGGAAAGTGTCGCATTAATTCTTATATATTTTGCTGCTATTATTTTAGCTTTTGCCACTGTAAAAATGGTTTTTAATATTACAGATAAAAATCAATTTTTATATTCTATGATACTTAGTTTTTGTTTAGCTTTTAATGTAAATAATTGTTTCCCAGGTTGGGGATCTTTTGAATTGCAGTCTCTAGGGCTTGGACAAGGATATGCGTTTGTTATGCTAGCACTAGCGTATGTTATAGGAAAGAAGAAAAACTATAATTTAGCGTTAATACTATTAGCAGTTGCAACTCTATTTCATATACATGAGGGAATATGGGGATTTTTCTTGATTTTTATTTTTTTTATTTATGATTTGTTAGTCGTAAAAGTTCCATTGCAAAAAAGTTATCTTATTAGTCTAGCTATTTTTTCTCTTGTTTTACTGATATCAGCTTTTCCGGCATTTAGTGGAATATTTACTGGTGAGAAGTCAAAAATAACACCAGAAGTTTTTAAGCTTATTTATATTAAAAGAGTATCTCATCATGTTTTTCCAGAAGGATGGAGCGTTTCTTATATTTTAAAATACTTTTTAGTTATATTTTGTGGAGCAATATTAAGAATACAAACACTTTACTATACTGATAAAAGTAAGGTAAAAGATTTTTTAGTTGAATCATCTCTTTTTGTTTTTTCATGGGTTTTCATATTATTTATAGCTTATTTTTTTACATCAATTATCGTAGTTCCCTCAATTGTTACAATGTATGTTACAAAGTATTTAAAATATGTAGCTATAATTTCTTGTTTATGGAGTATAAAGAATTTAATTAACTTAACAGAATGCAAAGAAAAAGTTCTAGGTTTGTCATTAATAATGTCTGTATACACTTTTTCATTTCTTCAAGCACCACAAACAATTTTAATGTATTTAATTTTATACTTTTTTATAAATTTATATAAAAGCTATAAAGTAACATATGTAAAAGCTTTACTAATTATTTTGCCATTTGTAGCCTTTTTTTATATTAACTCACATCTTTATTTTTTCATATTTAAGATATTTTGCATATTAATTCTTGTTGTACTTATAGATGGTAGCAAAAAAATTAATAGTTTGATGTTTAAGTGGCAAGCTCTTTCTATGTTGTCGCTTGTACTTTTATTTCATGTTTCATATGGGAAAATTTGGAATATGAATTCTCATAAACTTCAATTTGTAGATTCAAAGGATTACATTATTAATAGCGTTGGTAAAAATTTTTATAGATTAGCTAAACGATTCTCAAGGAAAACAAGTAAAACAGATATCTTTTTGGCAAACCCTTTTGATGGCGGTTTAGGGGACAAGACGGCTTGGTTTCAATTAACATCAAGAAGAAATACCTTTGGTGTGTTTAAAATATTACCATCTGATTTAGATAATTTAACTAAATGGCATAAAAGAATCGAAAGAGCAAAAAAATTTTTTAATGTTGATTTAAATGTTGAAGTAAAACCAAAAAAAATCATAAGATTTTTAAGAAGAAATAAAATTGGCTATATTCTTGTAAAAAATGATTACTTTGACAAGTTTGATTCTAAAGAGTTTTTAGAGGTTTTTGCCAGAAACGATGATGATTCTTACAGAGTTTACAAAGTTAAGTAAACGCTGATTAATTTAAAAACTATCATTTTGAGTCTGCATGGTTGTTAAATGAATCACGATTTATCTCATTTTTAATTTAATTTTTATTTAATTTGAAAGTATTTTTTCTTTACAGATTTTTCCAAATTGTTTTCTTAAAGTAAAGCTTGATTTTTGATTTTTATTATAATAAACAACGATATCAATTGATTCATTTGGGGCAATAAGCCTGTTTAAAGGATAAATGTCATTGTTTATCGTATTAACAAGATATGTTTGAGTATAAGGATCATTTAAATAAGCTTTCCCTGTATTTTTAATACGGATTGTTGCTTTTATCATGCCATACTTTTTCTTTTTATTTACAACTGATAATTCGTAGTCAAGCTTGCAATCGGTAGCTTTTTTTGAAAAATACCAAAGTGGTGTATCTCTTTTTATATTGAATTAGCTCTAAAAATCCATTATGTCGCAATTTTTGAAAGAGATTTTCTACGCGTTGAAAAAATGGTCCTTGAATGTGTGAGGTCACTATGTAAAGTTTAGGATAGGATAATATTTGGTTTACTTCTTTTGCATTTTTATCGTTATCACTAAAAGTAGTTTTTCCAAAAATAATATTATTTTTAGCTTTTTGTTTTCCTATATGGAATTTATTGTACCCGTTTTTAAATTGAAAAGCTTGTGAACTTTGAAAATAAACATAAACCATCTCATCATTTTTTATGTGCTTTTTAATAAATCTAACTTGCTGATTAACTTCTTCGGCTTTTGAATATACGGCATCCTTATTGTTAAGAATCTTTCTTGTGTTACTATTGTACAATAAAAATATAGTAGAGGTTAAAACGGTAATTTTTAATAAAAGATTATTTTTAAATAAATTGTATACAAATAAAGAAAAAATTAATATAATT
>CAKMMH010000079.1 GCA_927798255.1 uncultured bacterium
TGTATATGAAGGAACACTTGAAAAAGTGTTATATCCAAGTTTGCCATTTATGATAACTGTTAATGATGGTAATTTTATTTTTCAAGTTAAAGAAGAAGGATTTATGCCTGTGATGTTTGATAATAGTAATAATTCAGGTACGATGGAAGTTAGATTTAATGGTGTGATTTTAGTCCTTAAACCTGTTACTATTTCAAAAAATTTAATTACAGGTAATTTAGTAAATAAAGTTACGGGTGAAAAGGGGACTTGGAGTTTAAAAAGAGTTTTATAAACTAAGATATGAAGAGATTATTATTTGTTAAAACATATTTGTTATTTTCTTTTGTTATATGCCAAGTGTTACTTTGTACAACAAGTGCATTTGCAATTAGTGCAAAAAATCTTTTTCATAATCCTCCAGACGCTAGAACTTTTAAATCTGCAGGGTTACCACTTACTCTTAAGGCTGTATTAAATGGTACACGTAATGTTAATAATAAAGTGAAATTGGTTGCAGTTATCGATGGAAAGGCTATAGATGTTGCTTCTAATCAAGTTTATTGGGACGAATATGATAGACCTGTGTATGATTTTGATATTTTTTACCCAAAGAAAACTTTAAGTTATGTTTTCGTAATGGACGAATATGGTGATTCGTTACGTGCAAGTAAAAGTGTGAGTAAAAGATATAGTGTTAAAAGACTTTGTGATTTTCCTACTTCCTCTGATTCAACGGAAAAATTACAACAAACATTCGATGATGCAAACATTGAAGAAAGAAAAGAAATGGTAATGGATGAGATTTTTAAATTATTAAAATGGTTTGATGAAAGAGTATCACGTAATGAGAGTAATTAAATTTTTTATAACATTATTATTATCGTTTGCTTCGGCATCTTATGCTGATATTGTAAATGTTTATGTTCCTCAAGATTTTGATAATATAAAAATTGCAAAAGGTGTAGTAGTAGCAAAAGATGGAACATTAAAAATTATTGATAAGACAAATTATATTAAATTTAAATCAGGAACGATGGTTACGTTTAACATCGATACCGCTGATAAAGATGTTTTAGTTGGAGCGTTTTCGCAAGACAATAATAATGAAAGAAAGTTTAGTACAATAAAAACACTTGGAGAATATGTCAAAGACGAGGTAAAACTTCCGGTATGTAGTAATAAAAAAGCTGATATCACTTTGCTTTCAGGTCAAGAATCAGTCCTTAGTGAATTGGTTACTACAAGAAAAAAAAGGCAAGAGCTTTTATATAAAGAGATTTCAAAATTAATGTCTGAAGATATGATATTTGTTTTAAATAATCTTGAAAAATATTTTGGACTAACATATGATGACCCATTAGGATTAGAGCTTCCTAAAGAAGATTTACTTATAAGACTATCATTTTTAAAGCTTGCTATTAAAAATTCAGATGCTCACAAATTAAATAGGGTTAGAGTTGAAAAAGAAGCAATTTCAAATACAAAATAGTGTCGTTAATTTTGATAGAATTCAAAACACATTTACAAGTAAACGAAATTTTTTCCAAAGATTAGATAGTAGTGAAGTAAGATTAGTTGATTATTTAATAAGTGTAATGCCACATATTGATACTGAAAGTTGGAGGAAGAGATTTTTACTAGGTGGCATTTTTGTAAATGGGATTCCTGCAAATTTTGATGATATTATAAATTATCCATGTAATATCGAATATTATGAACCAAAATATGATATCGATAATTTAAGCGAATTTTTTCCTAAATTTTGTAAAGATAATATTGTTTATGAGAAAAATGGTATAGTTGTATATTATAAGCCAAGAAAGCTTCCTACGACTCCTTCAAAGGAACAAAAATTTTATAATTTAAGGTCATATTTAGAAAAATATTATAAAAGTCAGGTACATCTTCCAAGCCGTCTTGATACATCGACTCAAGGGTTAGTTATTGGAAGCTATCAAGAAGAACGTCATGAGTTTGTACAGAAATTATTTGAGAAAAAGGATATACAGAAATATTATATGTTAAAAGTAAGTGGAGATGTTCCATTTGATGAGTACGATTGTGATTTTAATATTTCTAAAAGTAAAGAACACCCAGTGCTTAGAATTTCAGTCAGTAATGAGTCTAATGAAGGGAAGGATGCAAGAACAATTTTTAAAGTTATAAAAAGAAATAGAGAAGAAAATTCTACTATTTTACTTGCTCGTCCTATTACAGGACGTACTCATCAGATTAGAGTCCATATTAGCTCGCTTGGGTTTCCGATTATTGGGGATAATTTTTATAACGGTGCTATTAATAGTGAATTGTGCCTTGTGTGCTTTAAACTCGAATTTAAGGATAGAGATTCGAATTTAATTACAATTAACGCACCTTATAATTTACTTCCCGACTGGTTTCCAAAAGATGTCATTTAATAAGATACATTAATTGCTTTTAAATAATTAATAATTATAGAATTCGTTGAATTTAATAACTTTTCTTTTCATTCTACTTTTACCACCATTTACAATTTTGAAACGAGACGCTGCATTCATGCTGCTTAAATCGTTAACTTGAATATTATTAAATTCTTGTTCGATTCTATCATATAGTTCATTTTCAAACTTTTCATTTGCAACATCTTGAAGCGATTTTTTTCTTTTAGTATTTGCTAATAATTTTTGAACTATATTGTTAAATTGTTTTAAGATTATTTCTCTTTCTGATAATGATAATTTTGAGATTTTATTTAATAAATTTATGCAATCTTCCCCACCAACATTTTCAAATAGGGTTTCAATCTGTAATCTCAAACACATCAATTCTTTTGAAAAATTATCATCTAAGTTTATATTATCCATATACCATATCCTTTTTTCTGTGAATTTTACATAGCACAAAGATATAGTCTTAAAAATTAAGGATTTGCTTCTAAATTTTTTATATTTAATTTATTATTATTTTAAATTTTCATGTAATTATTTATTATATATGTATATTTTTCATTTTTTGTTAATTTTATGAAGATTTCATGTAAAGGGAGTATACGGTAAAAAGTGGACAATAGTGTAGAAAAAAATAAGCTTGATAAGATGAAAGAGCTAGTAAGCGTTTTAAATGAGGCTTCAAATTCGTATTATAGAAAAAACATATCGATAATGACTGATTTTGAGTACGATAAGCTTTATGATGAGCTTCAAGAGCTAGAAAGTAAAACTGGTGTAATCCTTGAAGATAGTCCAAGTATTAACGTAGAGCCAGAAATTTCAAATTCTTTAGCGCGTGTTCAGCATAGCGCCCCTATGCTTTCTCTTCAAAAGACAAAGCAAATATCAGAGCTTATAAATTTTATTCAAGATAGAGAAGGGCTTTTATCGTGGAAATTAGATGGGTTAACGATTGTGTTAACATATGAAAATGGAAAACTTGTAAGTGGAGTTACAAGAGGAAATGGAATAATAGGTGAGGTAGTAACTGAAAATGTTAAAAAGTTTAAAAATGTACCACTAACCATTGATTATAAAGGAAAACTTATATTAAGAGGGGAAGCTATTATTAAGTATTCAGATTTCAATAAGATGAATGAAGATTCTGGGGATATATATAAAAATCCAAGAAATCTATGTTCAGGTTCTGTTAGACAGCTAGATAGTGAAGTAACTGCTAAAAGAAATGTTAATTGTGTTATTTTTTCGTTAATTGAGTCATCAGATTTTATTTCAAATTCTAAGAAAGAGTGTTTTGAATTTTTAACAAAACTTGGATTTCAAGTTGTAGAAAGTGAAATTGTAAATAAAAATAATTTAAAAGAGAAAGTTCTGGTTTTTAAGGAAAGAGTAAAAAGTTATGATATTCCATCTGATGGATTAGTGCTTACATTTGATGATATTTCTTATTCGAAAAGTTTAGGGGCAACTGCAAAATTTCCAAGACATTCAATGGCGTTTAAGTGGCAAGATGAGACAGCGAAAACTACATTAAGAAGTATAGATTGGCTTGTATCAAGGACTGGGCTTATAAATCCTGTCGCTATTTTTGATCCGGTAGAACTTGAGGGAACGACTGTATCTCGTGCGTCACTTCATAATGTATCAATTTTACAAGGATTAGAAATTGGTATAGGAGATGAAATTTCGGTATATAAAGCAAATATGATTATTCCACAAATTGCAGAAAATTTTACAAAAAGTAATAACTTAGAAATTCCTAAGATTTGTCCTGTATGTAAAGCAGAGGCAAGAATAGTTATGGATTCTGATGTTAAGTATTTATATTGTACAAATGAGTTTTGTAGTGCAAAGTTTTTAAAGAAATTAAGTTTATTTGTAAGTCGAAATGCAATGAATATTGAGGGAATATCAGAGGCAATTTTGAATAAACTTATAAGTGAAGGAATGATAAAGAGGTATTCTGATATTTATAAACTTGAACAGTATAAAGGGCGTATTATTCTTTTTGAAGGTTTTGGTGAAAAATCATATAACAATTTAATTTCATCAATTGAAAAATCAAGAAATGTTAAGCTTGAGAATTTTATTTATGCTCTTGGTATTCCAGACATTGGCTTATCGCGTGCAAAGCTTATATGTAGTAAATTTAATAATGATTATGAAAAAATATGCGCTCTTACATTTCAAGAGCTTAGCAATATTGATGGAATAGGTGAAGTTATTGCAAAGGAGTGGGTCGATGAGTTTAATAATGAGACATTTAGGGAAGAATTAAATAATTTAACATTAGAAGTTAATTTCATAAAAGAAGAGAAAAAAGATACGTCATTAAATGATTTAACGTTTGTAATTACAGGAAGTGTAAATAATTTTAAAAATCGAGATGAGCTTATAAAATATATAGAAGATAGAGGTGGAAAAGTTTTAAAAGCGATATCTAATAATGTTAAATATCTTATAAATAATGATGTAACTTCAACTTCTACTAAAAATATGAAAGCAAAAGAATTAGGTATTAAGATTATTAGTGAAGATGAATTGGTAAGAGGGGAGTTTTAGTAATACTGGAAGCTGGTGGCAGATAGCTGCAATCTGAATTCCGCATTCAGCTTTCAGCTATCTGCTACCTGAAACCTGACACTTGATACCTAATTCTTGGACTCTGCTTTCTGATATCAAATATCACGAAAAAATTTTTTCTTATTAATAATTATTTAATATAACAGGGCCGCCTGTATATGCTGAAATTACAGGAACTGGGCCAGGACCAAATGTTCTATCAATTAATGCAACCCAAGATAAAATTGGAATTCCTTTTAATGATAATTTTGTGTGGGCTTCTAGGGTAGATCTTGCAGTTGTGATAACATCTGTTATTAAGACAGTGTTAAACCCTTTATACTTTTCAAAATATCCTGTTGCTGCTTTGCTTTTTAAATACTGATCAAAAACAATTTCTTCAGTGCAAGGGATAATTTCAGAATAAACTGCGTATAGTCTTTCAGCAAAAAAACTATATCCTCCTGGTAGTTTTAAAAATAATTGTGGCTCTTGAGGTGATAAAACATTTTTTATCCTATATGCTACATGTTCAGCACAAATATTTAAATCTTCTTCACTTAAGTCTTCTACTCTGTAGAAATAATTACTTTGACATCTTGAGCCAATGCTTATAGGTTCTTGATAATATTCAGTGATGTTTTCAAAAATCTTATTTATATCATCAGGAGAATACATTTTATAATTTTCCTTTTTTAAATTTTTAAATGATTATATTAATATAACTTATAAATAAAATAACTTTGTATATATAATTTATAAGTAATTTATATTAAAATAAATATTAAGATTTTTAGCAAGTAAAATATAATGTTTTTATGTAATTTATTAGTTAGGTGAGTATTTAATGAGAAATTCAAGAGAAATAAAAGTCGGAAGTATATTTTTAGGTGGTAAAAATGAGGTTGCAGTCCAATCTATGTGTTCATCAAAAACAGGTGATATCAAAAGAACTTTGAGCCAGATTCATCAATTACAAGAAAAAGGGGCAAAAATTATAAGGATTGCTGTAGATAATAAGGAAGATGTTAAAAGTTTAAAAGAAATTAGAAAAGAAACAGACGCTAATTTATCTGTGGATTTACAGGAAAATTACGTACTTGCTAAGGATGTGGCGCCATATGTTCAAAAAATTCGCTATAATCCTGGACATCTTTATCATATTGAAAAAGAAAAAAGCGTAAAGGATAAAGTTAAAGAGCTTGTGCAAATTGCAGGTGAAAATGATTGCGCTATAAGAATAGGGGTGAATTTTGGATCTCTTGACCCAAGTCTTAGAAAAAATGGTGAAAATTCTGGGGATATCGCAATAAAATCTGCAAGTGAGCACGTAGAAATTATGGAAAGTCTTGGATTTAAGGATTATTTGGTATCTTTGAAAAGCTCTGATCCTTATGGGGTAATAAAAATTAATGAGCAATTTTCAAAATTATATCCATTTGTTCCGTTACATTTAGGAGTTACTGAGGCTGGAATGCTTCCTATGGGGGAGATAAAGAGTAGGGTCGCAATGGAATATTTGTTATCAAAAGGTATAGGTGATACTTTAAGAGTGTCTCTTACAGTGCCTTTTGATGAAAAATATCAGGAAATCGCTGTAGGAAATCAAATAATAGAAGATGTTAAAAATGGAAAATTTTTACCAAAAGATGCCTATAAGACAACAGGATTGAATATAATTTCATGTCCATCATGCTCAAGAGTGCAAACTGATAAACTTGTTGACTTGGCAAAAAGTATAAAAGAGGCAACAAGTTTTGCCAAAGATGAGTCTTTTACTATAGCCGTTATGGGATGTAGGGTAAATGGACCAGGAGAAAGTGATGATGCAGATATTGGAGTATGGTGCGCACCTAATTTTGTAAATTTAAAAGTTAGAGGAAATCTTCAAGGGAGCTTTTCTTATGATGAAATTGTTAATGTTGTAGTTAAAGAATTAAGAAATTTAATTAATGAATAGAAAACATTTATGAATACGGATTATTATATAAATTTACAAAGTGAAAATGAATTAAGAATAGAACAAAATGTTTTATTTAATTATTATATTCAATTTTTATCATTAAATTCTAATGAAAAAATTTATTCATGTAATTTTAAACAAGATGAATGGGATACAAGAATTATTAATTTATCTACAAATGTTATATACAGATTTTCGTATCCTAGTTTTACAAAAGATTTGGCCAGGCTAGATAAAATTAGAAAAATTTTTTCAAAACTTGAAAATGACAAGCTTTCAGCTGTAATGTCTGTTGGGATTTGTGAACAACAACTTTGGTTTGAAAGGAAGTTGTATCACAAAAATAACTTATTATCTGAAATTTATAATTATGAGAATAATATTTTTACTTTTCTTGATGTAATAATTGATATTTTAAATTATGTAAAAATATTATGGGATAATGAAATATATCACGGAAATATTTCTCTTAACAATATAGTATTAGATGGTAATAAATATATCTTAATTGACTCTGTATATGCATTTATTGCGAAAAATAATGAATTTCCTATTCTAGAAGATGATATAAAAAGTTTAAAGAGTTTAATAAAGAAAATCGCTGATGAGAAAAAATGTAATTTACTTGAACCAATTATCGATATTATAAACAAAGATAATATTTCGCTTGCAATTTCTAAAGTAAATGAAATAAAAAGAAATTTATATACTCCACTTTCAAGTGGTGTCCTTATAAAAAAAGGAAGTCATCAAGGAGATGATGAGGGAAATGAAAATTTAGGTATTTCTAAAGGCTTAGGAAGTAATTCTTTAAATAATGTATCTAATGATATCAAATCAGGTAAAATTATATCTTCAAGTAATTCAAATGAAAATTTAAATGATAATATTAATCAATTTCTTAATAATTCTTTTGAATCTAATGCAAAATATAATGTCAAGC
>CAKMMH010000080.1 GCA_927798255.1 uncultured bacterium
AATCTTAGTATTTAAACATGTTAAAGACAATTAACCTTAATCATTCTAACCTCTGTAATTGGAGTTCCAAATTCAACTACTTGCTCTTTGCCTTCAAATTTAAAGCCAACTTTTTTATAAAAATTTATAGCACGAACATTGTTTTTAATTACCCAAAGAGATGTTTGTTTAGTATCTTTTAGTTCATTTAAAGCAAAACTTATAAGCTTGTAACCTACACCTTTTCCGTAATATTCTTTTAAAATATAAATTGCACCTATTTCACTCGTATCTTTTAAATCTTCATCTGCACAAATATTGCGATATGCACAAAAGCCAATTACTTTTTCTTTATCTTTAGCAATAATTAAATTATTTGGGGCACTTTTAAATGATTCAAAAGCTTTTTTAGTTCTTTCTTCTAAGCTAAGATTATCAAGATAATCGCTGCACACAATTCCCTTATAAGCTTCTTTCCATGCAGTATAGTGGACATAAGCTTTACCTCTTATATCATCATCAGTTTTTGGTATAGTTATTATAATGTTATTTGTGGAAAAATCTTTATTGTTCATGGCAATTTTTTTGCTTAAATTTAATTTTTAAAGAATGTAAGCTTTTTTGGCAGTATAGTGTAATATAAAAAGTTCATATTTAAAATAAAAAATTAAATCTAAGGAAGTGTTAAAGGGGAATTTTTTTAATTTACATACAATAGCTACTAGTAATCTTTCGTTTTTATAAATAAAAATCCTTGCTTATTAGGCTGTTGCCCTTTAGATTTTTTATCTCTTAAAGTAATATAAAAAAGTCAATTTTCATTAAAAAATCTTATCTTATAATCTTTTAGGAGGCATAAGACGTAAAAATGCAAAAATCTTTCTTTAAAAATTTTTCACTTTTTATTTTTTTTACTTTTATTTTTCAATTTATTATTTTAAATAATATTTCCTTTGCTCTCGAAGTTTCTAATATTACTCCAAAAGGAAATAATATTGACCCTTTTAGAAATGACATCACAATTACATTTAATAAAAACATGGTGCCTCTTGGCGTATCTCTTAATAATGATGACGGGTATGTTTCAAGTGAAGAAGAATATAAAATTAAACTAAATAACGATTACGCAAGTAAATTAAATATAAGTATTACCCCAAAAGTTAAATGCGATTATAGATGGCTTTCTTCTAATAAACTTTCTTGTAGGTTTGATGAAAGGTTAGCTTACGGCACAACTTATAATGTAAAAATTTCAAAAGACACAAAATCCCTAGATGGCGATACATTAGAAAAAGATTATGAAATATCATTTACAACTAAACTTCCTAAAATTTCAAATATTGTAAAAGATAATAAAAATAGCCTCCTAAAAGATACTTTTACAATTTACACCGATACTATCATCGACCCAAGAACTTTACATCTTTCATTTAAAGGTGATTTTGAAACAATTGAAAGTGATATTCAATGTAAAAAATCTTGCTATAGATGTAACACTATTTGTTTTGATAGCACAAAAACTCTTGATGTAAATAAAATGATGGCTTGCATATTTGATGATAGTTATAGCTATAATAACTTAATTTGTACCGTCACACCAAAAGCAGAGCTTCCATATAATAAAGATATTAATTTAGTTCTTAATAAAGGATTAAAAACTTTTGAAGGAAATATTGAGCAAGAAGAAAAAATTATAAAAACTTTTAAACTAGATGATAGCTACATAAATAAAAATGCACTTATTAAAAGATGGCAAAGCATTAAATTTTATGAATACGTTTTAACTTTAAAATCAGACATTAAAGATTATAAATTTTCATACACTTTTAAAGACGATAATAATATAGAAAAAGAAATAGAAGGCGTTATTAATGAAACTGTATTAAAAGAAGATTGCATGGGAAATTATGCTTGCACTCAAAATTTATCAAAAAATATAAAAATGATTAAAGTTACGCCAAAGACTAATCTTCCGACAAATAAAAAGATTTCATTTATTATTAAAGATGTTAAAACTATAAATGAAACATCACTTCCAAACCAAACACTAGATGAGTTTAAAACATTTAATGATACTTTAAATATTGAAAGCATAACATGCAAAAATTACAAAGATAAAAATATTAATTTAAGAGTAAATCATAAACTTACCAATTTAAAATCATGTAATCCTTTAAAAGATATTACCCTTAATTTTAATGCTCCAATTAAAGATAGGCTAAGAGTTAAATATTTAGCAAATAACGTGAAAAAAAGCACAGCAAAAAAAGTTTATATAAATCAAAACACCTTTAATATTAATCTTAGAAACGCTGCGAAAAAAATTAAAATTAAGGGAATTTTTGCAAAAGATATTTTTAATAGAAGGCTTTTAGGAAGAAAGAACTTTATTTTCACATTTGGTGATTATCCTAAAAATTATAGATTTTTTAGAGCAAACACGGTGCTTGAAAAAGATGTTCTTTCAGAAGTTCCTATTGCTTCGACAAACTTAAAAGACTTTGTGTTTAATTATAAAGTGGTAACAACAAGTGGTGAAAAAGAATTTAAAAATGTAAAGGTAAATATTCCTAATATTAAAAATAGCCTTGATTTTGTAACACCTCTTGGAATTAGAAAATTATTAGATGGAAAATCTGGAGTTGTTGAAGGTGAGTTTCAACGGGCAGATTTTGCAAATAAAAATATTAATTGTAACTTAAAAGAAAATAGAAATAATAAATATTGCCAAAGAGAACATTTCTTATCTCAGGTTTCACCTTTTCATATTCATGTAAAACTTGGTGGATTTAAAAGTCTTGTGTGGGTTACCGATTTTGAAAATGGAGAACCTCAAAAAAATGTTAATGTAGAAGTTTTGTTAAGTAACTCAAAGAATGTTTTAGATAATGACAAAAAAATAATATTTAGCGGCACTACAAATGATGAAGGGGTGCTAATGCTACCAGGGACAAGCGATATTGACCCCACGCTAAATGCACACGAAATTTTTAGATGTGATAAAAAACGAAAACAAACGCTAAGTGTAAAAGTTACAAATGGAGATGATATCGGAATTTTGCCTTTAAATTGTCGTTTTACTGATGATGAGCAAGACTTATCTTATAAGTACGGATTTATTAACGCTTGGGGTACAACTGCTCAGGGCGTTTATAAAAAAGGCGATAGCGTTAATTTAAAAATAATTGTAAGAGATGAAAATAATGATTCTCTTAGTTTACCGCCTTTAAAAGGTTACACGGTTACAATTAAAGATTCAATGGACAATGTGGTTTATGAAAATAAAGATGTATCGCTTTCTGAGTTTGGAACAACAAGCTTAATTTACGATATTTCAAAAACTGCATACACAGGAACTTACTACGTATATTTAAAAGCAAACTTTACAAAAAAATTCTCATGGGAACCTTTAACTTTTTTAGTTAGCGATTTTACACCAGCAAGTTTTAAAGTTAAATCGTTCTTAAATAAAGATGAACTTAAAGTCGGTGAAACGGCTACTTTAGATATAAATGCTACGCTTTACGCTGGAGGCCCTTTATCTCAAGGAAAATTTAGCGTGTTTTCTTTAGTGCGCCCAAGAACAATTAGCGCAAAAAGTAAGGCATACAAAGATTTTGATTTTACATATAAAAAAGTTAATTGGGAAAATAGCGAAAGCTACAATGTGATTAGATATCATAATTTTGATTCAGAAGTTCTTTATAGTGAGTATGATTTAAAATTAGATGAAAAAGGAATTTCAAAACTTCTTATTCCTATTAATAATTACAATATTCCTTATGGTGTTGTAAGTTTTGAAACTAGAGTGACAGATGAAAGAGGAAAAGATGTTACCTCAAGTAATAGCGCAAAATATTTAAGTATGGATAGGTTCTTAGGAATTAATAGTAAGGAGTGGTTGATACATAAAGGAAAAGAGGTTTCTCCAGAGTTTATCGTAATAAATGATAAAAGAGAGCTTGCAGATAACGAAACTATTAACGTAGAAATTCGTTATAAAGATTTAAAACTTATAAATGAAAAAGATGCAAGTAGTGTATATAAAGAAAGATATATTAAATCGTGGGAACCTATAAAAACTTGCACTCTTAAATTTATTGGCGAGCCTTTATCTTGCGCTTTTACTCCTAATAAACAAGGCGAATATGTTTTATATGCTTATATAGAAGATTCTAATAAGAAAAAATATGAAGTGTCATCTTCTTTTTATGCAATAAATGATAATAAAAATGATGAAAGTGATAATGATATTGTAAATGAAGGAACTTCAGATGATGATGATGAGCTTTCTGTAACTCCTATTAAAAATGATTATAAAGTAGGGGAAACGGCAAAAGTGCTAATCTTTAATCCATATCCAAACTCTTATGCACTTATTACAAAAGAAAGGTATGGAGTAAAGGAAAGTTTTGTAAAACTTTTAAAAGGTGCAAGTGAGTTAATTGAAATACCTGTAAAGGAGGATGATTTTCCTGGTTTTTATGTTTCTGTTCTTGTTATGGCAAAAAGAGTAAAGGATGCAGAAACACTTGATGCTTGCAGTGATGATATGGAAGCTTGTTTTTATTCAAACTATGATGATGATGAGCTTGGAAAACCAAAAGTTAAGCTTGGCTATGCAAAAATTTTAGTTAAAGGAAAAGAAAAGAGATTAAATATTGATATAAAAACAGATAAAGATGTGTATCGCCCTAAAGATGAAGTTAAAGTTGATATCAGCGTTAAAGATAGCACAGAGAGAGACGTAGAAAGTGAGCTTGGGATAATTGTACTTGATGAATCTGTGTTTGATTTAATTGAGGGAAAATTTAATTATTTTGATCCTTTTAATAAATTCTACGGGCTTTTAAAAGATAAAGATATTGTAAACTATAATATTATTAAAAAACTTGTAGGTAGAATTAACTTTAAAAAAGGAATAACTCAAGGAGGAGGTGGAGGAGATGAATCAGCGTCAGATTTAAGAAGTGATTTTAAATATGTAGCGTACTTTAACCCTAGTGCTATTACAGATAGTGAAGGAAAAGTTAAAGTTTCATTTAAACTTCCTGATAATTTAACAAGTTTTAAAGTTATTGTGTTTGGTGTAGATAAAAAAGACAAGATGGGGGCTAATGAAACTAGCTTTAAAGTCAATAAAGAAACTGAAATTAGAAGCGTTATGCCAAATAATGTAAGAGTAGGCGACACCTTTAACGCAAGATGGACAATTTTAAATAGAAATTTAAAAAATAAAGAATATGAGGTTAGTTATAAGATTAGCGATAATGAGAATTTAAATGATGCAAACGAATTTAAAGAAAATGTTTCTATAAAACCATTTGAGCGTTTTGAAATTTCAAAAAATGTTGAGGTTAAAAATAATAATAAAATTTATTATGAAATAATTGCAAAAGATAAAGAGAGCGATAAAAATTTTGATTACTTAAAAGGTGATATCAAAGTTTTAAGTTTAGAAAATAAAAAAGCTCAAAACTTTTTTGGAACTCTTGATGCTAATAAAAATGCTAACAATAATGAAAGTAATAATGTAACGCTTCCTTTAATACTTCCAGATAATATAAACGATGGTAAGCTTTCATTTACGCTTTCTATAAGCCTTTTAAGCACTCTTGATGGTGTGTTTAACTACATGAAAAATTATCCTCATCCTTGTTTTGAACAAAAAATAAGTAGAGCGCTTGTTGCTTCGATTTATAATGCTGAAAAATCGTTAGCTCTTAATGATTTTAAATGGAATAACGCGGAAAAATTTATTAATAAAGTGTTAAAAGAGGCTAAGGATTATCAAGCACCAAATGGCGCAATGTGTTTTTTTGTGCCAAGAAATGATAATGCTAGTACGTATTTAAGTGCTTATTCATTAATTGCGTTTAAGTATTTAAAAGATAGTGGATATGATGTACCAAATGATGTAATAGAGAAAATTAAAAAATATTTAATAAATGTTCTTAAAAAAGATTCAGTGTTATCAAATAGAGTAGTTTCTTCTTATGCACTTTTAAAATGGGATGCATTAGATGATTCTGAAATTATAAGATTATATGAAAAGAAAGATGATTTAACGGTAAGTGAAAGTGCGATTTTATTAAATGAATTAATAAAAAGCAAAAATAATAAAAATTACAAAGAAGAAATTAAGAATATTTTAATTAGCATATTAAATACAAAAGATGAAACATCAGGTAAAGTGTCATTTAAAGATGCAAGAACTAGTTATAATTGGTGGCTTCTTGATTCTGAAACTAAGACAAATTGCATGGTGTTAAATTCATTTATAAATTATGAAAATGAATTTAATGATAATAATGATTTAAAAGAAACTATTAGTAAGCTTGCAAGAAGTATAGTTTCTTCACTTAATAAAAATGGCTCATGGCTTAACACGCAAGAAAATGTTTTTTGTTTAGATGCTATTAATAAATATAAAACGCATTATGAAGAAAATGATGTTAATTTAAATGTTTCTATAAAAGCCTTAGATGCTAATTTTGATGATATTACATTAAATAATGAAACAAAAAATGTAACAAAGAATATTCTTTTAAATAAAGATTATAATAAAAAGCAAGGTGAGTTTAAAATTAAAGCAAATGGTAGGGGTAGTATTTATTATAATGTAAAGGCAGCTGTAAATCTTTCTTCATTACCAAAGGAATCAAATGCAGGAATTATGGTTAAGAGAGAATATAGCGTAAAAAGAAATGGCACATTTAAGGTTTTAAAAGATGATGAAATTTTAAATGTTGGGGATAAGATAAGAGTTGATTTATATTTACATTTACCAGCAAATAGATCATTTGTGGTAGTAAGTGATTATTTACCTGGGTGTTTTGAACCGATAAACACAGCTTTACAGGAATCTTTAGGCCTTGAGAATAATTTTATTTATGAAAAAGATTCTTATAAGAACACAAAGACATTTTGGAATGAGTACGGATTTTATTTTAATGAGCTACTTCATGATAAAGCAAAATTCTATTCTGAGTATTTGCCAGCAGGGAATTATCACCTAAGCTACATGGTGCAAGTTGTTTCAAAAGGAGAGTTTTTAAGTTTAGGAACGCATGCTGAGGAAATGTATAATGAAGATGTGTTTGGTAAGGGTCAGAGTTTGAAAGTTGTGGTAAAATAAAGATAATATATAATTTATGCACAATTTATAAAGAAGCTTTTATGGTGTTAACAGATGTTTTTTTTATAAAATTTTTCTTATGAAATTTAATTCATTAATTCCAGAACTAAGTGTAAGTAGTATTGAAACGTCAAAAGATTTTTATGTAAATAAACTTGGCTTTAAAATAGAATATGAAAGAAAAGAAGATAAGTTTATTTTTATTTCTTTTGAAAATAATCAAATAATGCTTCAAGAGATAAATAATAATTGGAGCGTTGGAACGCTTGAATATCCATTTGGAAGAGGCATTAATTTTGAAATGACAGTAAGTAATATCGACAAGCTTTATAATAAAGTAAAAGCATCAAATATTACTTTATTTAAAGATTTAATGATAAGTAACTATAGAAAAGATAATAAAACAATAGTTCAAAAGGAATTTCTTATTCAAGGCCCTAATGGATATCTTTTGAGGTTTTGTGACTAAGGATATTTATTATGTATATATTACTAGATATCGACAATGTAATTCTTAAAAATTCATATTTTGATGAAAAAGGAAATATCCAATATTTTTGGACTCAAAATATTGAAAAAGATTTAGGAATTAAACAAAGTACACTAAGATTTTTATTTGATGATAAATGGATAGATGTTCTTTTAGGGAGAATTCTACTTAATA